>JBGOTK010000038.1:0-7440 GCA_041476445.1 Minisyncoccia bacterium
AAGTATCCCCGTAGAAAGTCCGCTAAAAACTTACTCGGAATACTAGGGAATGTCACGGTAAGTGATTTATTTGGATATAAACCGCGCTTAACGAGACTATCGTACAACTTATGACTTCCTATTCTCAAAAAATATCGCACCTTGCCTGGATGCAACTTATCGGGTCTCAGAACAACTACTTTATGTTTTGAATCAAGCCACTTTCTAATTTTGACGATTGTAAGTTTATCAATACTCGTAACCCTTACATATTTCCCCCTTAAATAAGAAGCATCTTCTAGGCTTCCGTCTGCAAATAGATAGCCAAGTATATAAGCCGTTTCGGAACTCCACGATTCAAAATATCTCTCATTTACTGCATATTTGATACCCATAAGAGGTAAGGATATATCCTGCAATTATAACTGGTTACAATATAAAGTAAACCACAAATAGAGACTTCCCTACTGATGAGTAGAAATTATTTCTTGACAGTTTTTTTAGATCTCGATTTCACCTTCCCCTTACCGAATTGTTCACTATTGATCAATACCCGCTCAACATTTGCTGCATTTTCGAGTCCCTTGTCTAGGCGGAACATAAGATCCGGCATCGGCTTGATATTAAGACGCCGGAGGAGCAAATGGAAAAGATAGCCCCGGGCTTTTTCGAGTATAGACATCGCCGTCTCGGTCGCGGCAGCCGGAATAACGCTTACCATCACAAGCGCCCGTTCATACTTCTTATCTACCTCAACGGAAGTAATGGTCACGAGCGTTCCCAATGGAATCTCAATTTCCCGCTCGACAAGTTCCGAGAGCTCCTTTTGAATAAGACCGCCGACTCTGAGTTGTCGGTATTTCATAAGGGTAGGGGTTTGAAGTTAGATATTGGATACTGGAATATTTTCTGATCCTCCGTTCAAATCTAACCTCAAATCTCTAATATCAAAACTCTACGCAATAGGTTTCGCAAGCAACCGATCACCGACCTCGATCTTCGTGGGTGAGTCAAAGAAAAGTCCGCACTCCTTGCCCGCCTCCACCTGAGTTACTTCGCGCTTGTTTTGCTCTAGACTCACAATTCTCCCAGTCCCTACTATTTGAAGTCCCCTTTCTATCTGAAACACGCCCTTGGTTCTAAGAATACCCTCGGCCACCTTGCCGCCAATGAGCTGTTTTGAAGATTTTTGATTGAACACAGCGAGCACATCGAGTATGCCGGTCGGTTTCGGATCTTTAATATTCTTTATTTCTTCCTCAACCACTTTTATAAGTTCGTAGATGATCTCGCCGTGAATCACCTCGACCGCGTTCGCCTGCCCTAACACCTGCGCAGCTTTCTCAACACGCACCCGGAAGGCGAGAATCTTCGCGCCTGTAGTAATCGCTGACTTTACGTCGCCGTCCGTCACGTCCCCAACTCGCGCACTCATAACCTGCACCTCGACATCGGGGTCTGACATCGCAGAGATAATGTCTTCAAGCGCCTCGAGCGAACCCTGTACATCCGCCTTCAAGATGAACCGGACTGTCTTCTTGCCGCGCTCATCTTTTTTCACCTCCCGCGTCTTCGGCACTGGTTTTGCGAGAAGCGGTGCCATATCCCCAAATCCGCCTACAATAAATTCTTCGCCCACGGCGGGTAATTTATCAAAGCCTAAAATAAGTGCCGGCGATGAAGGAGAGAGCTCGTCGATCGTCTCGCCAAGAAAGTTCTCAAGGGTCCGCACCTTCCCCGCAACGGACGGTGTGCCGATCTCATTGCCGCGCCGCAGAACACCGTTTTTTAGGATAACCATGAGCTCATTGCCACGCCTACGATCAAGTTTTGCCTCAATTATGATTCCCTGCGCTGGCGCCGCAGGATCGTAGGTAAGATTTTCTACCTCGGCAGCCAGAAGCAAGTGATCCAAAAGATCATTCACGCCCTCGCCCGTTTTCGCCGAAACTTGCTGAAAAGAAACGCCGCCGCCGTAGCCCTCAAGCAACACCTCTGCCTGGAGCAACTCGTTTTTAACGCGCTCAATATCAGAGTTATTTTTGTCTATCTTGTTAATGGCGACGACAAAGGGCGTCTTGGTTTCTTTGAGTATCGCAATGGCTTCTTTGGTCTGCGGCTTTACGCCGTCGTCAGCCGCAACAACCAAGACGGCAAGATCTGCCACCCGCGCGCCGCGTGAGCGCATTTTTGAAAAGGCCTCATGTCCCGGCGTATCGATAAAGGTGATCCGCTTCGCATTGTGCATTATCTCGTAAGCACCCACGGATTGCGTAATACCCCCAGCCTCTTTGGCGGTTATGTTAGTTTTTCGTATGTAGTCGAGCAGGCTCGTCTTCCCATGGTCAACATGCCCCATGACTACCACGACCGGCGAGCGCTCTTTGGTTTTTACTTCTGTGTCTGTGGCCATTGTTACCTGTATAACCTATATCAAAACACTACCTTCTTCAAGGTAACGTGTCCCTTTATACTGACTTACTATTTACTAACCACTAATCACTGGCCTTTATGCAGCCGCCGATATTCCACAAACGAATAGACAACCGGCACCACGGCCGAAAGAACAATCGCGGCGACAAAAAAAGAGACGATGAACTTCGGGAATAAAATACCGACAAGCATTACGATTGCCCCGGTCTTAAAAAGCTTGGCGCCCAGCTTGTGCGTCTTTGCCCATACGCGCTCATCCGAGAGCGTCCAGGGCGTGCGGATACCGATAAACCAATTCTGCTTCGTGTGTTCCAGAAGCGTAGCGATGAGCCACCAGAGCGCGGCAAAGGCTGGCACGAGAAATACTACGAAATCAAATACATATCCTAAATTCCAGGCAAGCATCAGGAGATAGATATAAAAGAAGAAGGTGAGCATGCCCGTCCAAAATAATTCATAATAATTTCGAAACTCCTCGATATTCTTCCGAAACGGATCAAGATAAGGAATCACTACACCGATAATAAAAAAGCCGAGCATAAGGAGCGGCACCATGAAGATGCCCCAGAACTTCGGCATATAGCCATTAACCTGACCTGAGGCGTCCCAATGCGAGGCAATCTGGTTTGGCAGTACGGGATAGAAATATGCCGCGAGAATAAGCGCGATTGCGACTAAGGCGAGCGAAATGACCGAATGTTTTAGAGAATAATATTTCATGAATCAAAACACGCGCTAATGCGCGAGCGAACTAAAAAGCACCCCGAGATAATACGGCCAGACGATGATCGCAAGCACCCCTTTCCAGAAACCGAGTCCGAGAAAGCCGACCGTAAAGAGCCAGCCCATTATCCACACCGTCCCGATAAAACTATGCTGTTCAATCTTTATTTTTTGCATATAGTAATTATATCACCCAACAAATAAAAGAGGGCAGCTGATGCCGCCCTCTTTTATTTGTTGGGAAATGCTTTAAGAAAGATGCTTCGAAACCAACTTCGTCATTTCAAACATGTTGACCGTCCCCTTGCCGCCGAATACTGCCTTGAGGGACGCATCCGCATTGATATTGCGCTTATTCTTAGGGTCTTGAAGATTGTTCTTCTTAATATAAACCCAAAGTTTTTTCACGACCTCCGACCGGGGCATCGGCCCCTTCCCGACAACTTCCGCCAACTCATCGCTCACCTTCATCGGCTTCATGAATGCTGCGTTCGCCATTTGATTTATTTTTTAATGGTTAATTATGACTTGCCTCAATGGTATACCACTCATAAAAAAGAGCAAGTCTAGAGGGAAATGAGGAGTTTGATAAAAACACACGCCAGGGAGGAGGGCCTCCCCGGCGGCATGACAGGACGTGTTAGCGGACTCTTGATGTCGGGCTGCCGCTCGTCTGGTTCTAGAGAAGTGCAGAACCGCGAGACGAGGATGAAGACGACCACGAGAGCCGCAAAGATGAGAATAGTGACGTCTATCTTCCGCAGTCGCCAGTTCACACTTGCCTCACTAGAGAGGGCGGGGTCAATTATTGCCAGCCGCCGAGAATAGCGCCGGCGATGAGGAGTCCGAGTAAGGTGTGGCCGTACTCAAGCGCGATAAGACTGTACTTTCGTCCCGTAGAAAGCGTCGTGCCGACTATAAAGGGCATGAGCGTTGCTGCCCAGACAAAGAGAGCGGCTATCGCTCCGCCCGCCGCCGTACCTGAGCCAATGTGCCGCAGAATCGCGGCGAGCGCGGTGGTAGAAACAAAGGTGAGGAGTATCATCACGATAAATATCCACGCTTCGGGTTTTCTCGGCGCCTCGAGATTATTAGCCTCGAGCCACTTCTTAAAAAACAACGCCGGCGAGAACCAAATAAACCCGACTGCCATCTGAGCGATCATGGCTACGAGAACCGCGAGCCAGTTTATTGAAGGGAGCATGGGGTAAGTATAGCAAGCTAGAGGGGACTGAGGCGTCTCGGTCGTGGCCAAGAAAGAGGCTCACTATAGTTTTTCAGCAGAGACCCCAGGCATACGTCCTTCATTTATTTCTCCTTGAGCCATGCTCACCCGAATACCCTCCTTTTTAAGTGAAAGGTAGACAAAAATTGCCAGACAAATTAATAATGCCCAGCCAATCAAGAAATAATTAAGATGATTATGCGTATTCAGATAGCCGATAATTGGAGCAAGTGCAACATAAGGTAGTGTGCGAATAAATGAGGCAACCGATAGAACTGTGGCGCGTTGATTTTCTTCCGCTCGATTATTGAGCACCTCACTCATAAAAGGATAGAGAACGTGCTCCCCTGCATAGAGGGTAAATATAACGAAGTATCCCCACATGCCAATGTCAGCAAGCGATAACAATAGGCTGGCGGCAGCACCAAATGAAATTAGAGTGAGCACACGCCCCTCGCTCATGTTTTCCGCATACCTATGCATCATTGCCAGTATACCCACGGTAATAAGGCCACTTGATGCTATTACCAGAGAGCCCAAGAATGGATCGAAGTGAAAACGGTCAAGCAGGACTATTCGCAACAGACCCCAACCGGCAGTATAGAAGAGACCTTGTACCGTAAGAATTATTGGCACATACAACCATAATTTTGGTGTGCGAAATTGTGCAAAGCCAGATTTAATACTGGCTAAATGTTCTCGTAATTCTACTGAGAATTTCTGTTTATCTTTTTCAGGGCGGGTATCTTTAATTGACCAAATGAGCAAAACTGAGCTTATAAACGCGAAGCCCGTCAGAATCCAAGGAATGCGTGGGTTGATCGTATATAGCCACCCTCCTATAATAGTCGCTACTAGCAAGCCAATGAGGGCAACTTGAGAGCCGCGCATCACTAATCTTCTCCAATTTACAGACGTGCGGTCAAAATCAAGCTTGCCAAAAAATAAAGCTTCGTCGGCGCCGGACACGAAAGAAATACCGACCATCATGACTGCTTGCCCAAGGAAAAATGGGACAAAGCTGCTTCCGAATGCTTGTATCAGAAAGCCACCCCCAGCGAGAAACTGTCCAAGTTTAACCATTTTGTCACGCCCAAACCTATCGGCCAACGCACCAGAGGGAACTTCCGCGATAAGACCGACTGCGAATGCAAAACCATCAAGAATCCCGACTTGCTGATCAGTGACGAACAAGCGATAGAAGTAAAGCCAAATGGCGCCTACAAAAAATAAATTTGTGAGTAGTTCGTATGCAAGAAATCTTCTTGAAAGCCACCGCTGGTTATCGGTCATTGCTACTACAGAGTGGATAGACATAAGTAGAAACTAGTCAGGCGGAATAGCGGACGCCTGCCCGTCCGAAGCTTAAGCGCAGGCGGGACGTTAGAACCTATTTTACGGCAAACCCAGAAAGAATCTATATACCGAGCTTGGTGGTATAGATACCCCACCAGGCGACTCACTATTGGTATTGTCTACAGTAAGTGTCAAGTTCTTTCGCGAAGTTAGTAAAGTCAGATTTTAGCGATTTGGTTCCATTTGGTTGATAAGCCCAAAAGATGGTTATTACGGTATTGCCTCTATTATCTACGCCATACATCGAAACCCTAACCTTGGCAAAGTTACCTTCACGAGTCTTTATAAATGCAAAGTCAAAACTGTCCAAACTAATTTCCCCTATGGGCTGAACATCAAATACAGTATCCCGCAGATGAAACTCCTGAAGCGGCCCGCGATTAGTGGAGAGCCAAGAGTTTTTTTCGTAAATCTCACTGCCTGATAGACTTTTTACTTTTCCGTTTTCAAGAACAATATCAGCATTCGCCAAATCAGTTGTTCTTTGGCCAGCAGAAAAATCAAATCCATAATTTATTCCCTTAATAACTCCGAAGGTATTTTCCGGAGTTTCTCTAAGATATGTATCTCCTTCGATAAAATTGCCACTTAGATCATCAAACGATGTATTGCCCGACTGCCTTTTCTGATAAAAAGGATCATTTGCCACATATTCATTGCAAAGTTTTAGTCCGGCATCCTTTGTCTCCTGGCCTTCAAGTCTTTCGAAATACCATGGCTCTGTACCACAAAATATCTTAACTTCTCCAGAGAAAATGCTCTTGCCAAAAGTTTCTGGTGAATTTATACACAGATTTGGAAAATAGTGGACCATGGAAATAAATATTAGAATAAGGAAAGCAAAAAATAGTACCTCAATTACTGAAGCGATTTTCTGACTAGTTCCTGCAAAACGATAACCTTTAATTACTTTGAGCGCATAATAGAAAAGTGCAAGGGTAGCGACTACTAAAAACACATATAAAAACAATGAAAATGCATTTAAATAGAGTATTAAACTCAAAACGAACACGATAAAATAGAGTATTTTATCGCGATTCGATACTTTCATTCGATACCCCTTTTCGGAGTTCACGATTAAAGTATAGCAGGTTCTAACCTCTCAACTTGGGTATCAAAAGCCCATGAATTGGTTGGCGGAAGGATTCTTCCTCACCTTAAAGTTCGCCGGCCGCTTACTTTAGGTTCGGACTGGGCTCGCGTCTCAATGTACTCATCTCGACATGCTCCGCCCTTCGAATTCTTATCGCAAGCAAATAAATTTGCTTGGCTCCCGCCTCCGCGCGCACAAAGCAAAAGAGAGGGCCACAAGGGCCCTCTCTTTTGCTTTTGCGGAGGCGGAAGGATTCGAACCTTCGGAGGGGTTGCCCCCTCAACATCTTAGCAGGATGCTGCTTTCAACCACTCAGCCACGCCTCCGTTTGCGTATCTACAAATGTACGCTCTTTATTTAGTTTCCTCAAGTGAGTCTCATTTTATATGTATTCCAAACCGGTCAAGCCAGGTTTCGCGAAATGTTTTTTGTAATCCAAGCCACTCCTCGGCCGGCTCCAAAGCTTGCTTGTTGAATGTGCAGCGCTGCACGCGTCCTTTTTTTTCGCAGATAATTATTTTTTGCGCTTCGAGCACGCGCACGTGCTTCAACATGCCCGGCAGTGAAATAGAAAACTGTCTTTGCAAGTCCGAAACAGACATTGAACCACGCTTCACCAGAAATTCGATCA
>JBGOTK010000039.1:0-7387 GCA_041476445.1 Minisyncoccia bacterium
CTTGCTTAAGGCGATTCTCCCGTTCTCAATAAGAATATCGTCCAAGAACAACGCGACTTCTCGATTAACCGGAGACCAATAATTTGTGTCGTTAGGCACTACAAGATAATTTCCGTAAAGCCCTAATTCCTGTTCATAATCTTCCCGAACGTGCGGATGGTACCAGAACATACCAACATCGGGGAATTTCAGTTTGTAGGAGAAGGTTTCGCCCGGCTCCATTTCCTTTTGCGTAGTCTGCGAGCCGTCAAAGGCATTGTTCATTCGCACGCCATGGGAATGAAGCAGTGTTTTCATGTCCGTATCATTCTTGAAATGTATGGTCACCGCCGATCCTTGGGCGATTTTAATAAGCGGTCCGGGAATCGAGCCGTTATAGGCAAGCATTCGGTAGTTCGTGCCGTTTATTTCTTTTTCGACATACCCGGCAGTCAAATCGTAGGTATCGCCATTTTTCAGTTCCACTGTTTCGGTAGATTTTGACACGGCTAGCCCTGCGGTGTCCGTGCTTGAGTATTTACTGCCTGCCGTGTAGGGCGATTTATTTTGAGATAGAAAGATTACTCCTGTTATAATGATGGCCGCGAAACCAAGACTTGTGTATAGATATTTTTTATTCATAGCCTTTAATTATATTTCTTGTTTACGCAAAAGCATGGCGTTAATTGCGACAATAACAGTGCTCGCCGACATGAATATGGCCGCGAGTGCCGGCTGTAAAATAATGCCCCTTGATGCCAAGACGCCCGCTGCCAAAGGCAAAGCCACGACATTATATCCGGTCGCCCAGAATAAGTTCTGCATCATCTTGCGGTAGGTTATGCGTGAGAGCCGGATGATCTTAACGATGTCACGAGGATCATTTCTCACCAGAATAATTCCTGCCGATTCAATGGCAACATTCGTGCCCGCGCCGATCGCGATCCCTAGATCCGCCTGCGTGAGCGCTGGTGCGTCATTCACGCCATCCCCCACCATGGCGACTATCGCTCCTTTGGATTGTAAGAATTTCACCTTTTCTGACTTTTCATGCGGCAGAACTTTGGCAAAATATTCCCGGATATCTAGTTCTCCCGCGACCCACCGGGCCACGTCTTCCGAGTCGCCGGTAATCATGGCAGTCTCTACATCCATGGAACGGAGCATCCGAATCGCTTCGCGGGATTCCTGGCGAATTACGTCAGTGAGCGCCATAATACCGAGAAGCGCATTGCCTCGCATCACAACATTTATCGTTTTCCCCTGCTTCGAAAGCAGTTTGGTTTTCCGCTCAAGTTCGCCCGAGAATCGAGCGCCACGCTCCTCTGCGAGCCTAAGGCTTCCCACTGTTATCTCTTTACCCTCAATTTCGGCTTGGGCGCCTTTGCCGGGAATCCTTTGGTACTGTTTCGCTTCGGAAATCGCCAGGCCTCGTTTTTTAGCTTCCTCGATCATGGCCTTAGCAAGCGGATGCTCGGAGTGGCTGTTTACGGAGGCTGCGAGGCAGAGTACCTCACCCTCACTGCTTTCTGCTCCGGCAATAATCTCACTTACGCCAAATTCTCCTTCGGTAAGCGTACCGGTCTTATCGAAGAGCACGATATCGATATCCCGCGCCGCTTCAAGCGCGAGGCGCCGCCGCACCAGAAATCCGTTTTGCGCCGCCTTGGTAGTCGAAATCGAAGCGACGAGAGGCACAGCAAGCCCCAAAGCATGCGGGCAAGCGATGACGAGCACCGCCACCAGCCGCTCCACGGCAAAGGCCAGGCCGCTGCCTGCAGTAAGCCAACCAGTAAGCGTAAGGCCGCCCGCGATAACTGCGACGAGCGTCAAATAGAAGGCGGCACGGTCAGAGAGCATCTGGAGACGCGACTTTGAAGTTTGCGCTTCTTCGACGAGCCGCATTACGCCCGCGAGGAAGGTATGCGCGCCGATTTTCGTGATGCGTACCTTTAAAGCGCCGTCACCGTTTACCGTGCCGGCGATAACCTGGCTCCCGGGAAGCTTGGCAACTGGTTTTGACTCCCCCGTAACGAGAGACTCGTCTACATATGAGTTGCCGTTTGCAACCTCCCCGTCAGCGGGTACCTTCGCTCCCGGTTTTACGAGCACCCTATCTCCTTCCCTTAATTCCGAAAGCGGCACAAGGCGCGTATGTTCTCCCTGGATTATCTCTGCCATATCGGGCAAAAGTTTCGAGAGCTCCTTTAATGCGCCCTGCGCGCCTCTGACCGCGCGCATCTCAAGCCAATGGCCCAAAAGCATGATGGTGATAAGCGTGGCGAGCTCCCAAAAGAGCGTCTCACCCTGCCCCGCAAGCACCGCGTACACGCTATAGGCGTAGGCAGTCGTAATCGCGAGACTTATGAGCGTCATCATGCCAGGCAACTTTGCCCTAAGTTCGCGCGAAGCGCTTATGAGAAACACCGAGCCGCCGTATAAGAAGACCACGGAAGCCAGGACAAAAGGAATATATTCCGAACCAGGAAACACAGGGAGTTGCCACGAAAAAAGAACGCGCACGATATCCGAGTAGAGCACGATCGGAATACTTAAGGCGAGGCTTACCCAAAATTTCGTTTTGAAGATGTTCGTCGAATGCCCGGCATGTTTATCATGCTCTGCCCCGACACCCTCTCCGTGAGGATGATCGCCATTGTGCTGCTTTTTCGCGGGGATCAGGCTCATGCCGCACTCGGGACAGCGCCCCGGCCGCTCCTGTTTCATTTCAGGATGCATGGGGCAGGCGTATAAATCTGTGCTACGGTGATTCTCCATAACTTATTTTTTCCTTTGAGCTAACTTATACACTTTGAGAATTTCAGCGATGGCCTTTCTCTCTTGGCCCGATTTCATCTGTTTAATAACATGGGTGGAAAGATGGTTTTCAAGTATCAAATGCTCAACACTCGATAGCGCTTTTTTGATCGCGGAGGACTGCGTAATAATGTCGATACAGTATTTTTCCCTATCAACCATTGACTGAAGGCCGCGTACTTGGCCTTCAATGATCTTGAGCCTGCGTATGGCCCGGCTTTTTATGTCTTTTCTCATTTACACCCATTATACCCCATGGGGGTATAATGATGCAAGCCTTGAATTTACCGGCTCGTTTTCATCAATCCATGGTCCGTGCCGGGCAGGCTCATAATCATTCCGTGCATGTTACTCAGGAGTTTTGTGTGTGCCGTGTTCCCCCTGTGTTAAAGAACAACACTACACTACCAACAAGCAGAACCACCACGATAATTCCTATAGTTATTTTTTCCTCATGCGTATGGACTACCAATTACTGCATCATATGGCCCATATTTTCATGATCGGCTGCATGTTCCGCTCCGCCGCAGCCGTCCGAAAGATTCCAAACTTCGGTTACTTGCTCGCCCGTAAAATGATATTTTTGAATGAGCAGTTTCCCTAAACCACCATAGACATACCAGCGCCAGCATTTGCAGCAACAGGGGCCTTTTTCATCCGAGTGTTGCATAGCATAGTCATAGGCTTTTTGCTCCTCCGGAGAAAGTTCCACATCGTAGTAGGCTTTAAGCTTTTGTGCCAAACCAGCATCAATGTCGTACGGATCTGAAGGAATTTCGGGAATGTCGTTGTATTTCTTTAATCCGTCAACTTGCTCAGTATAGCGGTGCATATCCATCGGACTGCAACATGATCCTTGGAGACGGGCAGTGTCCGCCATGTCGTTAATAGATTGCGTGAAGGCAGCGGAGCATGAGGAATTGCCGTTCTGGCTCAGGGTATCAAACTTAGCCGCCATGGCCTGATCCGGCGTGAACGCCGGCGAACCTTTTGGTTGAGTGCTCAAGTAGTATGCGCCGCCTAAAAGGACTACTGCTATTGCAACCGCAATTTGAATCTGTTTGTTATTCATAGTTATTTCTTATGAGGACTATTATACCCCTATGGAGTATACGGCAAAATCAATCGAAACGCACCGAAACAAAACCCTTTTGTCTTTTGGGGCAGGGTTTAGACAAACGGCACGAATGCGAAGCCAGGATATTCTTGCACGCTGAATGTTCTGTCACGCTTTTTAATCTCAAGAAAAATCGACTCGGTTTTGGGATAGACAAGTCTGCCGCCTGGCTTAAGCTGCTCCCGCCAGACCAGAGGAACCTTTTCTACTTCAGCCGCGGCGATCACGCCGTCAAAGCCTCCTGCTTTCTTTGCTTCCTTGGGCAAGCCGGAAGCTGCATCCTGCGTAAACCACGTGATCCGCTTCATAAGCTCCGGGTAGTTCCTGATACTTTCTTGGGCTAAAGCAGAGAGCTTGGGGATAATTTCAATTGCGTACACATGACCTTTCGGTCCCACTATCTCCGCCAATAGCGCACTTTGCCAGCCTGAACCGGCGCCAATATCCATGATATACTCGCCGAGCATTGGTTTAAGGAGTTCGAGCATGAATACAACCGTGTAGGGCTGCGATATCGTTTGTCCCTGGCCAATTGGCAGTGCCTCATCTTTATAGGCCAAAGCCTCAAACTCCTTGGGTACAAATTGTTTACGGTCAACGTTAGAGAGCGCGTCCGCGAGACGTTTTGATTTGAGTACCCCTACGTTACGAAGCGAGGTGACAAGTTCTGATAAAGCCATACGCATAGAATACGTCTTAAAATAAAAATCTCCCATAGAGGAATATTTTGAGCGCCGCGTCAATTTCGCGAGCTCTTAAGAGCGACACGAAATTAGTGGTCCCAGCACGTATCCGTGCGCGGGAGTACCATAAACAAAAATCCCCCTTTCGGGGGATTTTTGAGCATTGGAGTGATTACCAGCTGTTTCTGCGATTTCCACCGCCGAAACCACCATGATCACCGCCTCTGCCACCACCACCGCCACCACGGCTTCCGCCGGTGCGGGGTTCCATCGGGCGAGCAACGTTCACGGTAAGGTTTCTCCCATCAAGGGCTTTACCATCGAACATCTCGATCGCCTTCTGTGCTTCCTCGTCGGTCGACATTTCGACAAAGCCGAAACCTTTTGAGCGGCCGGTCATTCTATCCATTATGATAGAAGCCGACTGCACGGTTCCAGCTTGAGCGAAGGTCTCGCGCAAGGTGTCTTCAGAGGTGTCATACGACAAGCCTCCTACGTACAATTTATTGGCCATATTATTTTGTAATTATTATCTAGTAAGCCGACGCCTCTTATCTTTCCTTGCCGGCTTACAGATTTCTGTAAGCGAAACGCATAAGAACTTACCTCGCTGTTTAAACTAGCATATAGCAGTAAAAAAGTCAAGAATCATCTTTTCCCTATCTCGATTGACAGTGTTTACCTGCATACGACCTTTAACTCCAGAATCATGGTGCGTGTTGAGAAGAATTGATTATACCTTTATATAAATCATACAAAAGCCTGCCTGTGGACAAGAAAATTCAGCGTCAAGAAATGCTCCGACTGATCCGCTTAAGGTACGTGCTTGGCTGGTTTTAAATATAGTAGACCGTCCCGCGTGCACGAGACGGTCCCCCTTGTCCGCTATGGACCCATCGGCCTACAGAACCAGCGTCTTCCTGAAATGCCGGGGATCTGTTGCCCGTGCCGCTTCGGTCCGTTGGGCAAAATCCGGCGAGATTTGCTGGAGACGGCCCAGAATCTCCGGCAATTCCTCGAACGTGAATACGCGCAGAACCGCGCGCTCAGCGAGATAGAAGACGATCTTCTCCTTGGGGGTTTTGCCGGTCATGACGATAGCCAGGCACCGGTAGCTTGCCTCCCTCACCTCCTCGGAGGTACGCCGGTATCCGTCCCCCAGCCAGATCTTGCCCATGAACGTATCAGTCCTGACGCTCATCCCGGTGCTCATGAGCCGCGCCATCATGGCGGCCGCGAAGGCGAGGTCGTCCCGCAGCCCACCCAAGAGCGGCGTACTCTGCACCGACGCGCACTCGATGTACTCACCCCAACCTTTCATTGTCACCTCCTCTATTAGTTGTGTATCAAAAATATCAGCGGGGCGCAAGTAAATTATATTCTCCAGGCCGCCAATCACGCCCGCACTGCTTCCAGCGTCTTCTCTTTCACCCACTCAACCTCGCGCGGCAGACGATGAAGCGGCAAAGGTTTATAGAAGGCGGTAAACATTACTTAATCCTATTTGTTTTTAGGTAAATAATAAATGAAGATGGACCGACCGCGATGCGGACGGTCCAGTTAGAGTGGGAGGTCACAAGGTTGCCCAAGTTCAGTTTCGATCCGCGTTCGCCGCCAACGCATCCTTGAGAACACGCACAGTCCAGTCGCCGAGATTTAGCTCTTCGAGCGGCATCCTGAGCGTCAGCTCGTCGAGGATGAACTCCGCGACTCCCTCTTGTCCGGTGGCGAGGATGAACTTAAACGAGAACAGGGGACCAGAGAGGCCATGGAACGATGTCTCGTAACTGGACTTGAGCCGGACAATCCCCCTGATCTCCTCGGAGTGGACATCTAAGATCGTTCCCACCGTCGCGCCTAGCCACCGATAGCTGAAAATGGCTGCCTTCACGGCAGTGATGCGCATGCCCGATGTGAGCGGCGGGTTACTCGCCATGACACAGGAAACCTGTCGCATTGCCCGAGTCATATCTTCCTCCTCTACTTAAGTTTTACCGAAAAATAAAATAAGCGTCAATTATAAAAAGAAGAAGCCCGACTCATGCGCGTGGAGACACATGAGTCGGGCCGCTGTCGGCGAACGCCGGGGGTCAGCGAAGGTAGGCCGTGACCTGGAAGATGATGCTCTGCTTCTTGAGCTTCCTCATGATCGCGTCGATCGTCTTCTGGTTGTTACAGCTGAAGCCGGAGTTGCAGTAGTCCCGCGTCGTCCACTCTTCCGTACCTATCCAGGACGCGGTTACGTTGCCACTCCCAGGCATCTCAGCCGAGGCGCGCCAGTTTTCCACTGGACCCTCGATGCGCCGGATGAGCCGCATGGTTGCATCGGAAAGCTGGACCGAGACATGAACCTGCACGTAGCCCGACTGGTTCGCGTAGGCGAGCCACTGGCACGTCTCGCCGAGGCTCTCGCAGGTGCCGTAGCCGAGTTTACGTAGATACCTGCCGGGTTTCATCTTCCTGAACCAGACATCCTGCTTCCCGAGCCACGGATTAGACTCGGCACCCTCCCAGACAGTGGGCACGAGCGCGCTCGTTTGCGGGCCTTCGGCCCGACTGTCTCCACAACTCCCGAGAAACACCGTCCCCAGAACCAGGGCTGCCGCGAAAATCATCATCTGCCCGCCTCCTTGTGCCACTAAGCTGTTTACTGCGCTTTTATGGTTGTATCAAAAAATGACGCTAAGCGCCAATCAAGTTATATATAATCGTCGTATGTGCTATCACCCGGCCGCGCGATTCTTTCGGTTAACGCATCAATTTCATCTTCTAAATCATCTCGATGCGCTTC
>JBGOTK010000040.1:0-7372 GCA_041476445.1 Minisyncoccia bacterium
CCTGAAAAACATCCAGGCGCACTGGCACCGCCGCCGGTGGAAATGGATCGACAGGCACTACATGCGTATGCACGCCGAACTCGTTCGCGCCCGAGTGATCAGGATCATCATATGAACTCACTGAACTTTCTACTATATTGCGGGCAAACCCGTCGAAACGAACACCTTTATTCGAATGAACCTCGCCGAAAACTTCCGTTCCCGCTCCGAAGCGTACCGCAGCGTTCAGCACGGCCGCGAATTTGGCAAAGGAGGGAATGCCGAGCCGGACTTCAATTATTTTTTGAATTGAAGTGTTGGTGGCTAACTGCCCGGTCGAACGGACCTTAACGACCGTGGAGCCTGTCGGCGGCGGCGTAATAGTGAGCGTAAATGTACCGACAAGATTATTATTCCGGTCATAGTAATTGTGTACATAGGGGCCCGTCGAGGTCGTGCCGTCTTTATAATCAGCCGGCGCGTGAGCCAAATGCCAGCGGTAGTACTCGATGCCCGCTTCGGCAATCGCAAAAGCGCGCGACTGGTCGTAGTTCCTGAGCGAGGCCTTCAAATTCACGTCCATCCAGACGAGAAAACCAGAGAGCAGAATTATAGCCACGCTGCCGAAGATAAGGATCTGGAGTGTGAGCGCTCCCCGCCTCATATGCGCTATGCCGGATGCGATATGTTTCATGTTAATTCGTTCTCAAATTGCGTATCGTTTCAAATATGGAAAGTGTCACCGGCGCGGGGGCGGTTGAAGACTGATCGGCGGTGATTCGCACCTCGACTGAGCGGACAGAGACAATATCGATGGGATAGCTCATTTTAGACCCGGTGCCGGAATAGCCCGCGTCGAAGTAGGAAAAAATATCAGTGCTCGAGGCATTAGTTGCCACAACGTTATGGACTACATCAACAATTATCTCGGACGAGGTGTTATAGGTGAGCGGCGAGCCGGTCGGCTTTATCACGCCCCGCTTCAGCGTCGTGCCTTGGAGAAAATAGCGTACGCGGTCTACGATGCCGTCTTTATCGGTGTCGCTGTAAAATTGGAACGAGCTGGTCGCGGCCGCAACGAGCGGATAGCTGCCGTCGCTCGCCGTACTGATGGACCTAAGTTGCGGTGACATTTCTCTGAGTGTCTGCACGATTTCCTGCTGGACCATGAAACTTTCAGTGAACGACAGATTGAAGTTGCCGATATCCTGGGCGAACAAACCAATCACGAGCATTATTCCCGACAATATCCCGATGCTTATCACAAGCTCGATAAGCGAGAAGCCGCGCTTTTCACGTAACATAGAACCCGTATCATAGAACAGAAAACCTGACTCACCCGCATTTAATTTCTTCTTCATAATATCAGCCGTTATGAGATATATGTTTCATGATCCATGTCTTCACGGCGTGAGCGTTATTATTTGTTCTTTCCAGTTTTGCGACACAGAAAGAGCACTGTCGGTATACGTCTGAAATCCCGGCTTCGCGACGGTAAGCGCATATGTCCCCGAAGAAAGGCCGTGAAAAAACGCGTAGCCGCTCGGCACGCACGGCGATTTATAGGCGATTGCGACGTAATCAAGATGTGGCGTACTCATGCTGTCAAAACTGTCAAAATACGCCTTATAACGGACGTAGCGGTTGTTGTTCAGATTGATCGCAACGAGCGTTCCGGTCGCGGTATAGTAGCTGGTATTTGTGCCGTCGGGGCCGGTGAAATCCCAGCTGGCGCTGTCGTTGTTCGCCGCAACCTGAAACTTAAGCGCAGTTTGCGCGGGGGCGTCTCCCTGCCAATCAAGCGCATAAAAAGAAACGTTTGTCGAAGTGCCGAGGTCAAAAGTATTTGAAATCAGCGTCTGCGTGGAGGTGCTGTAACTTCCGCCTAAATCTGCAAGGGTTACCTGCCCCGGCACTGAACCGGTATCAATGCCCCCGTCGATAGTCGTATACTGGGAGCCCGACCAGTCAGTCTGCGTAATGAGGTGGCGGCCCGTCGTAATCGTTTGAGAGAAGCTTCCTCTGGTAAGCGTGACATCGGCATCAGCTACTGAACTTGATGCTTGATCCATGACGTTTATGAGCACAGCGAGCGGATCTTTGGGCGCAAAAGTCCAGATGAATGAGTAGGCGCCTCCGGGATTTATCGTAAAGGACGGTTGGACATTTGCACCGGTAAAATCCTGGCTGCTCGCAATATTTGACACGGCATAGGTATCCCATTCAAGCAACGCGGATTTTAGCCCCGCGGCATCCGTAACCGATGTGGTCGCATATTTAACTATATCGGGGTCAGTGCCGATAAGTTTCTGGCCAGCGATGCTATAGCTTACATTCGGCACGGCGGCGCAGAACGCGTCGACCGTCTGCACATTTAGCGTAGCGAGCCGATCAATCGCAAAACTTATCGACGTCACCTGTTGCGTGGCCACCGTTGCGTGCGGCTTCGCGGGATTGGGGTTGCCGGCTGCGCCGAGCGGGTAGGTCTGTTCGGACGAATAACCTGCTTTCGAGACGCCGATTTGGTAGGCCGAAGTAGACGTAGGCAGATCAATAAGTTGCAAGTCGCCAGTTACGTTCGTGAGGTCGGTAATCGAAACCGTAGGCGAAGCGACGGAATTTACCACACTTACGTTCGCGCCCGAAATGGGCAGTCCGCCTGCATCAAATACTTTGACGAAGATGGCACCGTTATTGCTCGAATTCTCAAGCCCTTTGGGCGCTGCCCTCGTGGTAAGCGTAATCGGGAAAAAATTCTGACAAGCGGAACAGCTTACCACAATCTCCACGAGCTTATAGTCCGCCGGTGCCGTATCGTTCGGCACGCCGCCCAATGTACCGTCGTAAGGATCATCGATATTCCGCACATAGGTATTCACCTGAAAGAGCGCCGCGCCATAACTTACGTTCTTCTGAGCCACCAGCTTGCCCGTCGGGATGCCGCCTTGTACGCCCACGTCCGCGTAGACAAGATTGCGTACTATTTCAAGCTCACGCTCGCCAACCTCAACCGCTGCCGAGCGTAGACGCGTGCGCGTGATGATATCCAAAATCTGCGCGTAGGAAACATAGATCGCGGTGGCGAACATGAAAAAAAGCGCGACAGAAATCAGGGTTTCAATAAGCGTGACACCGGCCGATGGTCTTTTTATAAACGAGGTGCGGGACATGCAAAACTCCTTAATTGGACAGGCTTTGGGTAATCGAATAAATTGGGCTAATAATTGAAATGGCGATAAAGCCGACGATAATACCCATAAAGAGAAGCAGCACCGGCTCGATGATGCTTGAAATATTTTTGACGAAATCGTCCACTTCGTTTTCGTAATACTCGGCGAGGTAGCTCAAATTTTCCGTAAGATTGCCCGTTTCTTCCCCGACCGAGACCATATTGACCATGATCGACGGAAATAGACGGGGACTTTTAATAAAATGCTTCGACATGTACTCGCCGGTCCGCACCATGTCGGCGGCGTGTTTCAGCTCCTCGCGATAGACTAGGTTCGCCGTTGTTTCGGCCGTAATGCTCACCGCTTCAACGATTTTAATGCCGCTCCGCAGCAGCAGACCGAGTGTCCGCGAAATGCTTGCCATATTTACGCTCTGCATGATTTTGCCGAATATGGGCAGCGTTATGGAGACGCGGTGCACCACAAAGCGTACTGATTTAATCTTTAAGAGTAGCCACCAGCCGACGATAAAAGCAATAAAACCAAAGACAACATATATGCCTTGCTTGGTCACGATATCCGCCGTCCTAATAAGAATGCGGGTCGTAATAGGCAGCTCCACGCGCAGGCTCGCGAACACTGGCAATATTTTTGGAAACACGAAGACGATCATGGCGCCCGCGATGCCGACAGTGGCACAGAGCACGACAATCGGGTAGATCATCGCCCCGCGAACTTTTTTCCTGAGGTCGTTCTGCTTCTTCATTTCGTCGCCCAGATAGTTCAGGTTTTCGGTGAGCGTGCCGCTCGCCTCGCCTACGCGCACGATATTTATAAACAGGTCGCCAAAAACATTGTGATACTTCTCAAGGCTGGTCGAAAGAAACACGCCGTTATCGAGGTCGATCGAGACGCCGTCCAAGATTTTTTTAAGCGATTTCGATTTTGTCTGATTCTGGATCATCCGGATCGCCGAGAGAAGCGTCATGCCGCTCTTGATGCCGATCGCCAGATGTTTCACGAAAAGCACGCGATCATTAAGCGATACGCGTACAAACGGATTTTTTATCTTGAACGCCATGTGAAAAGAGAAGCTGCGACTAGCACCAAAAACAGAACGGGCTGCCGCTTCCCTTTTATTATCGCATATTGCCTTTGGCCCCGCTTGTGGACGCCGTGAGTTTATTCGTGGAAGACGCGCAGCACCTCCTCAATAGTGGTAATCCCCTTTACCGCCTTATCAAAACCGTCCTCGAGCATGGTGATCATACCATTTTTAACGGCCATTTCCTTAATTTCAGTCGCATTCGCGTGCTTCATGATTAGGTCGCGCACTGCCTCGTCCATTTCGAGCACTTCATGAATGCCGATGCGCCCCTTAAAACCCGTCTGTCCGCAGGTCATACACCCCTTGCCCTCGAAAAAATTCCGCTTCTCGCCCAGCAATTTTTCCGAAATAAACTCTTTAAGGTTCGCGATCTCAGCGTCCGTGAGCTTCTTGGGTACCCGGCAATCAGGACAGATCGTGCGCACCAAGCGCTGCCCGATGATGATATTCACCGTCGAGGCAATAAGAAACGGTTCGACTTTCATGTCGATAAGCCGCGGCAGCGACGTCGCGGAATCGTTCGCGTGAATAGTGGAAAGCAGCTTGTGTACAGTCATCGCGGCGTTTACCGCGATCGAAGCGGTTTCCTCGTCACGAATCTCCCCTACCATGATGATGTTCGGGTCCTGCCGCAAAATAAATCTGAGTCCGTGAGCAAAGGTAAGCCCGGTGCGCTCGTTTACCTGGATCTGGTCGATGCCCTGGAGCGAGTACTCTACCGGATCTTCGATGGTGATGACCGATACGTCGGGTGTATTCAGTTTTTTTAAGACCGCGTAAAGCGAAGTGGTCTTGCCGGAGCCCGTCGGGCCGCACACCAGGATCATGCCGTAGGGCTTGCCCATCGCTTTATAAACACGTTTCAGGTCATTTTCGGAATACCCAAGGCCTTCAAGCGTGAAGTCCTGGGACTGCTCGGCTAAGATGCGCATGACGCAGTTTTCGCCATAATAGGTGGGCGCGATCGAGACGCGCACGTCTACGTAGCCCACATCCGGCACCTGCGCCTTAAAGCGGCCGTCCTGGGCCATCTGGTGCTCGTCGGTGCGGAGTCCCGCCAAAACCTTAATGCGCGTTATTACCTCGGAGTGCAGCTCATTGGGAAATATGAAAACTTCATTCATTACGCCATCAATCCGGAAACGAATATGGAGTTCATTTTCAGCCGGGTCCACGTGAATGTCGGACGCCCGCCGATTGTAGGCGTCGAGAATCATGGCTTCGACAAGTTTAATGACCGAAAGCGTGTTGACTCCCTTCTTAAGTTCATCGGCAACCACCGAGCTTATGATAGGCGCGGTGCCTCCAGTATTTTTTTTCTGCTCCTTTTCAGCGCTTTTAACTGCCATCTCGCTTTTCATTATACACGAGAGGGCAAGTTTGGTACGCGTGGGACAAAGTTATTCGAGCTTCGACAGCGGAAAACGGTTCGCGAGGTAGTCCTTATAAAGGCGGGTATCCAGTACTTTTTAGCTACCAATTGATATACTTATTTTTTAAATTCTAATAATTCTCCGGGTTGACACTCCAGTGCCTTGCAAATCGCCGCCAGGGTCGAAAATCGGATCGCTTTTGCCTTCCCATTTTTCAAAATGGAAATATTGGCCATCGTGATGCCGACCTTCTCCGTGAGCTCGGTGACGCTCATCTTCCGCTTTGCCAACATGACGTCGATATTAATGATGATTGCCATATTGGTTTCGTTACACCGTTAAGTCGTTCTCAGATTTTATATTCACGGCATTTTGTAAAATCCGTTCAAACACAGCTGCTGCGGTAGCAATCACGATCGAACCGAAGGTGATGAGAACGCCCATAAAAACCCCGCCCGCAGCATCATCACTCCCATGGTTCAACATGATGAAAACTTCCTCTACCACGACAAAACCGATGATGGTTAGTGCACAATATTTTATAATCCGCAAAGCTTTTACGGCATCTCTTGAGAATGTCTTATTTTGTCTTACGTACGTGAGCACTTTATAAGCCTCATAGAGCGCAACAAAAAACGCAATGGACCCTGTATACACCAACGCCAGAAATGGATCGTCGAAGTAAACTTCAGAGAGCGTTGTGGCGTGCGCGTTCACGCCCTCGATGTGAGGCTCCCAAAGCAGAAGGGCAAAAGCGCCGATGCCTAGAGCCACAATGACTACCTGAAGAAATATTGTTGAACTTCTTTTCATAGGTGGTTCTTATAAATTTTCATCTAAATTTATTGCTAATAATCACAGGTTAACCTATGCTTTATCGTTTGTCAATAAATATATATCATTTATCAACACACCCTGACTAGACCTAGACTATGTGTGAGCCTTCTTCATGTACTGATACGATTTCTTGATAAGCGACGAGAGCACGTTCAGGTGAACATCGGCAAGCTTATTGATGTAGAGGCAACCGCCCATAGCACCGGCACTGGTGGTGTGTTTTCCGAGCTTAGCTATGAGTCCCTGACTATTATTGTTGCCGTGCATGATGTACAACGTGAGGTTTTGTTTGCGCGGAGAGAATCCGACCAACATCCAGTCGCCTTCCTGTGCACTTCTTTCTGATTTGTAGTGATACTTCCCAAAACCAACAATGCTCGACCCCCACATAACAGCTTTCTCGCCGGTACCCTTTTCAAATAGCCTAAGTAAAACGAGGCCATCTGCGCGCTTTTCCTTGGGCTCAATAGAGTTCAGGAATCGCGAGACGCTTTCTTTGGTAACTTTTGTTTTTGGTTCAGCCATAGTAGAGTGACGATTATTTTAGCGATGAGTAACGTGCCTCATTTTCTAGCTTTTCTACTAAGTATGAACTTTTGCGAAGGGCTTAACTTTTTATCCGTGCGATGAGTACACCCAATCCAGCAACAAGGCCGGCGCATTCCTTCTTGAAGTTCCGAGACGACTCTTCTGACATGCTCCCTCCTCTTCTCTGGAGTTTTAACAGAGATGACCCAGCAGATCCACTCATTGCGCGCTAAGGGCGATATGTCTTCCCATACCGCTCGCGCCGCAGGCGTTGAAATAAGGGCTTTTCGTAAATCAGCTGGCATGCCATGTACCACGCCAGAAGCGAACTTGTGGTGAGTTAGCTTGCCCTGCCTGCCCGCCGGAACTTTTCGAAG
>JBGOTK010000041.1:0-7345 GCA_041476445.1 Minisyncoccia bacterium
CCCTTTGCCATAGTGATAAATTCTAAGTGTACGCCAAAAAACATGGTTTTAAAACGAAAAAGACCCATCAGAGATGGGCCACCAGCTGGGGAAGCTGGATTTTATCTACGGAGGCTGGAACTCTCTGAGGACCGCATCGTAGGTCTCGTTGTAGGTAGAGACCCAGTCCGCCAAGTCGTAGTCCGCATACCAGCCGCTCATGAGGGCAGTCGTGAGTGCGTCATCCGCAGCCTTCATCGCGATGTCGTGGGCACGGTCTTCGAGAACCGTCGTCCAAAGGCGGATCATGTCGCCTCCTTTCAATAGGCGCGTGAGCTAGCTACGTTACTGCATGTACATCCATGCCGGGAGCAGTCCAAGAGTTACGACAAGCGTACCGAGCACTGAGATGATGATGAAGACCCACATAACAATCCTCGATGTCCTCAGGCTTACGCCTTGGAGACCGCCAAAGAAAGGCAGGGTCTTTTTCCTTTCAGTCGAACTGGTAGCCGCTCAGATGATCGGCCACCAGCCTTTGCCAACTTTGGACCACGGGACGTGGACCTGAACGGGTCCACCACCATCCGCCTCGAGTCGTACACCGAGATGACCTACGGAGACTTCAAGTACCCTCGCTCGTGTTGGTTCACGAACACTCCAACTTGCTGATGCGTCGGGTCGCAACTCGATGATGTCCCCAACCACCAGTACTTGGAAACCGACCATGGCCGGAGTAAGGAAATACTTCCTAAGATGCCGGGCGACGGTGTTGGCAAATTCGATCCGTTGAGGGGCGTCAATGGGATAGAAAATTTGACCGATGATGGCGTTACCCCCAACCATCTGTAGCTCGTCCTGGGTAACTGCGACTTGGACATCCTCGCCCTCGCGATGCTTGCTAGCGAGTTCCATGACCTCCTCAGTAAGTTTCTCAGTCTGAACTCCGCGGATGTTCTCATCTTTTCCGAACACTCGGATCACGATCATAACTCGTATCCTCCTGTATCTCTGGGTTTGTAGATCTGTAACAGCCAGCAACCCTTCGACTTTGCTCAGGGCAAGTCCCTTCGATAAGTTTGAGAGCTCTTGGCTGCTACAGATAGATTTCAAAGAACGGAAATACTATACAGTTTCAATTGAACTACGTCAATATTTGCGCCGTAGCCGAATTTACAGAAATTTCGCTTAATTTTTCTCTAAGCATTTCAATAATCTTCTCCTGATCTTTTTCTTCCATAAGCTTCAGCCGAAACTCCGAAGCACTAGGAAAACCATTTACATAGGCTTTGAAATGCTTTTTCATAATGTCAAAATTTTTGCCCCCCTTGGCGCTTGGACGAGAATGGAGGGCATCCTCTGTAGCCTTGGCGAAAGAGGATACACCTTTATTCTCCCAAGTTTTGCGGAAAAGTTCGGTGTGTTCTAGAAGAACGGCTAGTTTTTGCTGAAGCGAGATTTCGGTATTAACGTCCTTCGACAAGCTCAGGGTATTTTTATTTTCTTTAATATAATCCTTATTGGAAAATAAAAATGGATTCCCAAAAATCCCCCGCCCAAACATGATGCCGTCTGCTCCCGTTTCTTCCGTGCGTCGTTTCCCCTCTTCGAGTGTTATAGCGTCCCCATTCCCAATAATCAAAGTCCTGACGTCTGACGCTTGACGTATCTTCACTATCTCCGTAAGCACTTCCCAGTGTGCCGGCACCTTGGACATCTCTTTCATGGTGCGCAAATGAATCGAGAGTGCCGCTAGATCTGTTTCAAGTAGCACCGGAATCCAACTATCAATTTCGATCTGATTAAAGCCGATACGCGTTTTTATCGAAACGGGCAGGCTACCGGCTCCTTCTTTCGCTGCAGCGATAATTTCTTTTGCGAGGGCCGGAGTCTTAATAAGCGCCGCACCGGCCCCCTGTTTCACGACCGCCCTGTCCGGGCAGCCCATGTTAACGTCTACGCCATCAAAGCCGAGCTCCACAGCCAGCTTCGCCGCCTCGCGCATCTTCTCCGGCGACGCGGTAAAAAACTGCGCGACAATCGGCCGCTGGTTTTCGGTATACTCCAAATCTCGTTTTAGAATCTCGCGCCCACGAGAAATGAGGCCATCTGCAGAAACGAATTCGGTGAACATCACGTCCGGCTTACCGTACTTCGCGATAATCTCGCGAAAAACAACGTCGGTCACATTCGCGAGCGGCGCCAGCGCAAATATTGGTTTTTTTAGGTCATGCCAGAAGTTATTCTGCATAATTAAGTGGTGAGTATTATTAGTAGTATCGCCACGATCGTCACAATAACATAAATAAAGTATAGGCAGTCTTTGCTATCCTATTTGGACGATCGTTTAGATAGGATAGTAACTATAATTTTACTTACTAAACGAGTCCCACTTGGAGCTCGTAGAGCCTACGATAAGCGCCATCAGGAATCTGCACAAGCTCCTCATGCCTCCCCGCCTCAATCACCTTTCCTTTGTCGAGTACGAGGATTTTATCGGCGTGGCGCACAGTACTGAGCCGGTGCGCGATAATAAGCGTAGTCCGGCCCTTCATGAGCTCGGTAAGCGAGCCTTCGATGAACTTCTCAGACTTCGCATCGAGCGCTGAAGTTGGCTCATCCAGAATCAAAATCTTTGGATCACGCAAAATCGCCCGCGCAATCGCAATGCGCTGTTTCTGGCCCACCGAAAGTTTTACGCCGCGCTCGCCTACAACTTGTTTATATCCCTTGGGAAATTTATCAATAAATTCGCTTGCATGCGACAGCTCGGCAGCACGACGAATCACCTTATCCGATGCACCAAACCGACCATACTTAATGTTATTGCGAATAGTATCGTTAAAAAGCGCTACTTCCTGAGGCACGATCGCTATCTCCGAACGCAGAGCCATAAGATCGAGTGTCTCGGTCGAATGTCCGTCAATCAATATCTCGCCCTTGGTAGGAAAATAGAAAGCAGAAACTAAATCCGCGAAAGTGCTCTTGCCTACACCGGACTCGCCTACTAAGGCTACGGACTCTCCCATATGTATAGTTACACTTACCCCATCCAGGACTGGCTCCTTCTTTTTCTTTTCATAAGCGAATGAAACATCCCTGAATTCTATTGATCCCTTAACCGTGCTTAGTATGACCGCGTCTTTAGGCACATAGACCTCGGGACTCTCCGAAAGCGCTTTTTCTGCGCGGGCGATGGCGATCAAACCATCTTGAAGCAGGTTCCAGTTGCGACCAAGAAACGCCAAGGGGCCGAAAAGCATAGCCGCATAGGCGTTAAACATAACCAGCTGTCCCACGGTAAGCGAGCCGGCGGAAATCAAATAAAACGCAGTAAGGAAAATGGCGAACTGCACGGAAGAAATAAGAAACTGTTGTGAGAAGCCAAGATATTGCTGCAGCTTTACCACATCAGCCCATAAAGAGACTGCCTTGCCTGAAAGATTCCGTTTAATTTTGCGGCTTTCATAGGTCTCCGCTGCCGCCTGTTTTACCGTGCCAACATTTAAAATCACATCATAGGCATTGCTGTAGGCGCGATTATAAGCAGCGTGCATTTTCCGCAAGAGTTTAGAAAGCTTAGGTGTAACAAGCCCAACAATCACTCCATAGAGCACGGCCCCAATTACAAGAAACACAGCGAGACGCGGCTCAACAAAGAGAGTAAAGACAAGCGCAAAAACGATACTCAAAAACTGCGGCGCAAGCTGAACCAAAAAACCGTTAATAAGATTCGTCATGCGGCCACCCGCCCGTTCAATGCGGTTCATGATGTCACCTACCTTTCGATTTTTATGAAAGCTCATGGGGAAAAATAAAAGCTTGCCATAGCTGTCCGCAATGTATCCGCTCTCAATATTTTCTGTAAGCAAGTCGCTTCGCGCATTAATCTGCCAAGTGAGCACGTCAGCAATGAGTTTCAAGACCGCCCAGACGGCGATGAGTCCCAAAAACGCCTCGCGCTTCGAGATTAGAGCATCGATTAGCCGACCGCTTATATACGGAATCACTGAGTCCGCTGCTGCGGTAAACACGCTTAATATACCAACCACGATAAGGTCAGCCTTATGGAGCTTCACGATCGCAAGAATGGCTTGTAGACCAGACCTTCTTGCCTTAGTTGTAAGTTTTGTTTTGCGCACCATAGAAACGAGAAGATGCCGCCCATAGGCGGCCCCGTAGAGGTAACAGACAGCCGCAGAAGAAAGTTACGCGTGAGCGAAAAACTCCCGACCCCGCACTTGTTTATGATACCTGATCGCAAAGCGATGAGCCTCGTCGCGCACGCGCACGAGCACCCCCTTGGGAAAACCGGGTGGTAAAGAGCCGATGAAATCGTTTCGTTTCCTTTCAGGACCTTTCATGATGCCCACAACGGGGATACGCAGCCCCGCCTCTTTAAGCGCAGCGCGAGCCGCATTCACCTGCCCGAGTCCTCCGTCTATAAGGAAAAGATTGGGGAGTGGCCAGTTATTGCGCAGACGGCGAGTAAGTACCTCGTGGATCATGGCGGTGTCATTCGCTCCTTCGATCGTTTTGATTTTAAACTTTCGGTACTCCGCCTTATCCGGCTTGCCGTTCGTAAACACCACCATTGAGCCTACGGCGGACGTACCGGAAATATTCGAGATGTCGTAGCCTTCGATGCGCAGCCCTTTGTGACCCTCCGGGTCTGCTACCTCATTTTCGAAGATCAGCGCCACATCCTGGATGTGCTCTAAGTTGAAGATCTGCCGTTTCATTTGATCAGCCTTCTCGTATTCTTGTGCTTTGGCTTCCTGTATCATTTGAGTTTTAAGCGAACGCAATACAAGTTTCTTTTTGCCTTCAAAAAATAAAACGAGATTGCGCATCTGCGCATGGTAGTCTTCCCATGAGATAGCTCCCGCGCATACGCCGGGGCAAAGGCCAATCTGATAGTTAAAACAGGGCCGGATGTATTTTTCTTCGGGCGCGTGCATGTTCCAAGGGAAAATCCGCCGGAGAATGCGCAGCGACTCTCTTACGGCGTAGCCCGAGGTGAAAGGACCGAACAGTTTGCCGTTTTTAGCGAGATCGGCCTCCTTGCCTCGGACAGTAAGCACTCGCGGAAATTTTTCTTTAGTTGTGATGAGTACATAAAGAAAGCTCTTGTCGTCTTTCTCGAGCACATTAAACGGCGGCTGGAGTTCTTTGATGAGTTGGCTCTCAAGAATAAGCGCCTCAATGGCAGTATCGGTATCGCGCCGTTCGATCTTGGCGATTCGGCTCACCAGTTTTTCAATACGATACTCATGCGGCCGCGTGAAATAGCTCGACACGCGGCGTTTCAGATTCGCCGCCTTACCAACATACAAAATCTCACCTTGAGCGTCTTTCATGATGTAGACGCCCGGTGTATCCGGCAGCTTTTTATATAATCTATCCCTAGGCTCGGCTCTTTTATTCATGCGAGTGCAGAATTACAATGTGAGCGTTATTAACATCTACAAGCGATCGCGTATAGATGTTAATAATAGTTTCTTATCTAAACAATATCCCATTCCGTCGCTTTGAAAAACTTGATATAGGTCAGCAAATTGAAACGGTGTAGCTCCTGGATAAACTCTTTCGGTAACGGCGCCCTGCCAAACCACACACTTTTTTGTATCATATGGAATCCTAAATGTACCAATTCATTACGTAACCAGTCTCGCCTGCCGCTGAGTTTTTCTGGAACGTCAAAACTTATGATCATATTACTCTCGCCTGCACGATGCTGTGGATATTCTTTTCGTCGCTTTTTCGCGCGGAGACTTTTTAGGTACGCTAAGCCATCTTTTGTAATACTCCAAATACGATCTTCATTTTTTACCAAGCCACGCTCTTTAAGACGTGAGAGGGTGACTCGCAATGTGTTGTCATTCGCGTGCGTCTGCTTTTTCTCAAAACCCACGGGGCCGGTATAGCCGTGTAAACGAGCTCGCATCAACTTATAACCCCCTGAGTAGTTACTTAAAATATAGAGAATGTCTTCAGTAACGTTCATGTCGAATAAATATAATGAATAATATCTTATCCACTTATTAACATCAATACGCGATCGCGTATTGATGTTAATATTTGAAGTCACGGCCATAGGACTTATCAAATTTAGAGTGTGGAAATTTACAAATTTAAGAGCCTCGACCAGATACACACGCTTTCGCGGATGCACAAGTCGAGGCTCGGGAGCGGACATTTCAGTTAACAAGAGGGTACTGCGCGTAAAATGGAGGGGTTGGGGTCCAATCCTGTCATCGAAGCCAGTGTTTCATGCTCGATGAGCTTGTCAGGCTAACCAGGACCCTTAGACGATTACACCTCTTTCTGAGGGTCAAGTCTTGTGCATCGACCTAAACCCTCTGTTTGCTGTAAATCATTATGCATATAATCAACCATTTGTCAAATAAAATAAAGACGCCCCCGGTGCTAGCTGGGGGCGTTGAAGATTGGTCGGGCCGGCGCTGGTTAGCGCTGACCGAGACCAGTGTAGCGTTGCGGCGGAGCCGCCGACTGATCAGCGACGTGCTGATCGGCCGCCGGCGACTCCGCCAGTGCTACGAGCGAGAGCTCGACGCCGAGGGACCTACCTCATCACTTGCCCTACAGGCAGGAAGGATAGGCCCTCGGCCCCCCTCGCGCGGCGATCAGGCCGCGCCGGCGCCCAGGTTGACGTCGATCATCACCACATAGTTGCCGCGGTCGCAGCCGACGGCCATGGCGTGGCCGGTGAGCAAGAACTTGCCGATCACGTCGCTTCGTCTCATCGGGACCTCCTTGTCGGGGTGAGCTGCCGTAGAACGGTTCGCTGCCATTGCGTGAGAAGAGCTGAGAAACTTGAACACTTGCCTAATCATTATACACCCCAATACCCTACTTTGTCAAATGCCTCGAAATGTGGCCTTATTTTAAGCGTTTTTTAGCACTTTTCTAAGATACTCCCCCGTAAAACTGCCGGCTCTTTGCGCTACATTCTCCGGCGTACCAATAGCCACTACTTTGCCGCCTTTCTCCCCTCCTTCGGGACCCAAATCAATCACCCAGTCGGCAGTTTTAATCACATCCAAATTGTGTTCGATGACTACCACAGTATTCCCCCTATCAACCAAGCGTTGCAAAACATCAATTAATTTATTCACGTCCTCAAAATGAAGTCCGGTGGTAGGCTCATCCAGAAGATACAAGGTCTTCCGCGTATCACGCTTGCCAAGCTCGGCCGAGAGTTTCACCCGCTGCGCCTCGCCGCCCGAGAGCGTAGTTGCCGACTGGCCAAGCTGCAGATAGCCCAACCCTACCTCATCTAAAATCTTCAGCCTGTCTTCCAGCCACGGAATATCCTCAAAAAACTTCAGCGCCTCCTCGATCG
>JBGOTK010000042.1:0-7287 GCA_041476445.1 Minisyncoccia bacterium
CGACTTGCGGAGGCAGGTCAGGCGGTGGAATACTGAGTACAATAATCTGGAGCATTGCGGACTCAAAGGCAAAACACCGAACGAGGCGCTCGCCGAATATCAACCTAACTAGTCCGCCAAATGTCCTTGCCTAAGACACTGAACAGAAATATAAAAAGAACCACAGGGAACAAATGTATCCGACTAAAGAAATTTTGAGCTAGCGGGTCTGGAGCCGCACAGCGAGCAGCACGTCTTCTTGCGAGGCATTTAAAAGCGCCTGATGCGCTGCGATGAGGGCCTCGGCATATTTTTTGCCGTCAATACTTTTCGTGGCGGCATCAAGCGAACTTGCGATGTACTGCAGCCTATTCCCCACACTTTTAATTTCATCGGGGCTCAGTTTTGTTTTCGCCTCTTGGGATGCGGCGGAACTTTTTATGTCATTTAAAATCTCGCGCACCTCGTCCGCAGCCGCACGTGCCGCACTGGCAAACCCTGCATCGTTTTTACTCGTAATTGCCGAGGTGATTTCACCGTTTAGACCAGCAAGCTTGGCGATCTCGTTCTCCACGCCAATACCAAACTCGTCGAGCTCCTCCCGATTCTTGCTTTGCTGGCTGCGGATTTCAAGAAACGCCTGCATATACCCCTCGAGCGCTCCGCGGAGCGAGGCGACCTCATGCGACGCTTCAATAAGATCATCATTATTCTTCAAAGAGAGGATGGAACCTCTCACCTCGTCGATATTATTAATAAAGAGACTGGCCAACTCCACGCGTTTTTGCGACGTGATATCCCCGCGTATGAGCAGCGTTACGAACTCATTGGTCCTATTTTTTACGAGAGAAATCCGCTGCGACTCCTTGCTTTGGCTGCCAAAGGCAAAAAAAGAAGAAATTTTTTCGAGTACGTTGATTTTAACACCATAAAGCGCGTCGCCCGGCAGGGAGAAGCTGGCTAAAAGTCCGATACCCACGACAAAGACAAGCAGCGCGCCGCCAATTGCCAAAGCTTTTTGGATTCGCGTTAGTGAACGAGGAAACATCTTGTGGATAATTATACCCTTTCACCAATAAAATAAAAAATATGTCGGCTTTGTGAGCTGGGAATCGAACCCAGTCTTTACATCTCGTAGTATTTTTTATTCTAGCACGAACGAGATCCGGGGAATGCCCCCGGCATTCCCGTTCTCTCCTCTGTCGGGGCGCCGAGAATCAAACGTCGTGAGTCGCTATACAGCGACTCACTCCTTAGAAACCCATGGTTTCTAAACGCCCTGCGGGCTATTTCCTTCACGGGGAAACGTAGACACTTTTCCCCGACCCCCTTTCGTTCAATTCCCAGAATACAACATCTAGTTAACACAAAGCACCCACTAGTGGGTGCTTTGTGTTACTGGTCGGGCTGCTGGGAATCGAACCCAGTCTTTACGCACCCGAAGCGCACGTACTACCGGTATACTACAGCCCGAAATCAAATCGCACTTTATACTAGCGGAGATTTCATTCTGACTCAAGCGGCACCTCAGGTTACGTAAAATTGTTTTTTTATCTCGGCTTCTGCCTGCGCTTCAAACTCTTCTTTCTTCTCTCTGGCTTCGCTTGCGATTTTCTTGAGCTTGGTCTCCGGCTCACCACAGAGCTCCCGTATCCGCGCCTCGAGAAGCTTGCGTCCATTGCGACTCGGATCATCAAGCACCTCTTCAAGGAGGATGGCAAGAATAAAACCTACTTTAGGGCTCGGTGCTATCCTCGCTATAGCCATCACATCTCCGCCATTTACCGCGAGCATCTTGGGGCTTATCGGATCGCGCTTCACTTTTTCGATCATGAAAAGAAGGTGGCGGGTTTTGTAGGGCACCGCTTTCGGCACGCCCGAACCGATGCGGTCGGCTTCGCGGATTTTCAAAAGATCATCGACATTTCCCGGCCCCACGCGCGCGAGAAAACGGCGCACGCCCGCCGGGCTAACTTCACCAACATTGTAATAAAAGAGATGATGCCGTACGAGATGGACGACTTTTTCCGTAACGTCTTTCGCAAAATGCAGGCGATCAAGGAGCGCCGGTACCATGCGCGCACCCACCACGTCGTGCCCATAAAAAGTGGAGTACTTCCCTTCGCCCCGCTTGGTGCGGGGCTTGCCCACATCATGTAAGAGCGCGGCCAGACGGATAACCAGTTCATACTTTTTTTTGGCGGCATACTCGAGCGCGCGCAAATTGTGCTCCCAAACCGAATAAATATGGTGGAGGTTTTGGCCGACGCCTAGCCCCTCGCGCAGTTCGGGCAAAATAAACTTGAGCAAGCCGTAGTCTTCGAGCATCTGAATACCCTGCATGGCCCGCGCGCTCATGAGAATTTTTTCGAGTTCTACCCGGATGCGTTCTTTGGCGATGAATTCGAGAAGATGCGCATGGCGCCGTACCGCCTCGGCTGTTTTCGGCTCAATTTCAAAATTAAGCTCGGCGGCAAAGCGTACGGCCCGCATGAGCCGCAGGGCATCTTCGTTAAAACGCTCGTTCGGATCCCCCACCGCCCGCACGATACCTTTTTTTAGATCACCCTTGCCATCAAAGGGATCCACAATCATCTCCTTCCTCACGTCAGCTAAATCGAGCGCCAGAGCATTCATCGTAAAGTCGCGGCGGGAAAGATCGTCTTCGATTTTCTTGGCAAAGGTTATGGAGTCGGGATGCCGTTTGTCGGTGTAGGCGCCTTCTTTTCGAAAGGTGGTGACCTCGACAATGTCCTTATCGGGGTTGCCTGTTTTCGCTACCTTTACGCCGACCGTGCCGAATTCATTTTCATAGACGCTATCGGGAAAAAGCTTTTGGATTTCTTCCGGTTCAGCATCCGTCGCAATATCCCAATCTTTGGGCGGCAGATCTAAAAGCAAATTGCGCAAGCAGCCGCCCACCAAGTAGGCACTGTGTCCGTTTTTCTGAAGCACTTGGGAAACTGCAAGTACTTTTTCGGGAATCTGAGCTTTCATCAATAGAAAAAATTATAACACAAATGACTACCATTGACAACAAAATGAAAAATGATATAATAGACAAAGTTACATCACACTGCGCCAAGGGAAGGGGGGAAGAGACTGGAATTGGCTAAGCTTCAAAAACTCGCTTAATCCAGGCGAAGATATAGGAGGCTGCCTTGGGATAACTCGGAATTTCGCGACCACCTGAGCATGGAAGTGGGCTCAAATCCATTCGTGAGGTGAGTGATGAACGAGAGAACGCCACGGTTGGTGAGACAACCTGCTCTTCAGGCTCCGGGTGATCCGATGGGGACGACCTCCACCTGTTCGGTCGGCCTCAGTGACGGCGGGTTCACCGAGAGATCGGTCCGCCGCCTTCGCAGGATCCCCTGGACTGCCAACCGCCCTACCTGGCCGCCGCAAGCGAGCCAGGAGCGCACTCCCCGTCGTGCCGAGGGACCCTCCATCGGCCCGACGAGCACTTCCACGCCTCCGCGCAGTACCCCGATCCCCAAGCCGGTCAGCGTCCACGAGCTGCGCAGCCCGGCACCGAAGAGGCCGGAACACATCGATTCCAGGAACTTCTGGACCTTCTGTTTCCGGGCTGGAAACTGCCGGCGACCCTAGCCGCCTCTCTGCATCACCCCGACCAGGCCCTGCCTGGTCGGGATCCTTCTTTTTATGGGGCTCTGTACCTAAACGCCCTTATGCAAAAACTCGTAGATGTTTAGCACTGTTTTCACCGCATCACCCATCGAAATATTATTTTGCTTGTAGAGCACGTCCGTTACGTCCCCCGCCGCCCAGATGCCCGTCCCCGCGCGCTGGGTCTTGTGGTCAACTATAATTTCGCCGAGCGGACTTAGCGTGACAAACTCTTTTACAAAGTCAGAATTAGGAATCGAACCGATTTCGATAAACACGCCGTCAACCGCAAGTTCTTTATTCTCCCCTGTTGCAGCGTCTTTATATACCAGGCTTTTTACAAAAACTTCGCCTTTAATTTCCTGCGTTAAAGCGCCGTAGAGCACTTCGGTTTTATCGGATTGCTTTACCTTCTCCTGCGTCACCGGATCGCCTTTCATGGCATTCGAGCGGATGAGGAGATAAATTTTCGAGGCATAGGGAAAAAGATCGAGCACCGCTTCGAGGCCGGCGTTGCCGCCGCCCACTACCGCCACCGTCTTGTTTTTAAAAATCGGGGCGTCGCAGGTTGAACAATACACCACGCCCTTGGCTTCGAAGTGCGCTTCACCGGGCACGCCTAATTTTTTCCGGCGGCTGCCAGAGGTCACGAGCAGCAGCCGCACCTCGAGTGTTTCGCCTTCGGTAAGCGTAAGCATAAAACCGCCGTCTTTTTTTTCTACTTTTAAAACGCGCGACTGCTTAATATCAATGTCTTCCTGGTCGCGCAAATGCTCCTCTAAATTTTTGGCGAGCGCATAGCCGGAAATAGATTTGGTGCCGATCCAGTTTTGGATATTCTCGGAAACATTCGATTGCCCGCCCCAGGCGTCGGTAATAAGCACCGTTTTTATTTTTTTTCGGGCGGCGTAGACACCCGCCGCCACACCAGCCGGCCCGCCGCCGATAATCGCTAGATCATACATAGAATGATGGCCGCGAAACTCCGCCTAAAAAGCAAATCGCTTACGGTACAGGAGTTCACGCCGGTTATTTTTTAATGCCCAAAAGCTGCGCCAACAGTCGTTCGTTGAAGCCCACAATAATCTTGCCGTCCACATCAATGACGGGTACGCCAAGTTGTTCTGACTTTTTGACCATCTCCTCCCGCGCCGCGTCGTCCTCCGCCACATCAAGCTCTTTGTAGGCAATATTGTTGGCTTTGAAATAATCCTTGGCCATATTGCAGTAGACACAGCTCGGCGTTGAATAAATTGTTACATTTGCCATAAATAGTTCGATATTTTAGTTCTCCATTTTGATTATAACATGCGTGTCAACCCCGTTTAGAAGTCTCGCCCGCGCTGCGTCCCATTAGAGGAAATCTCCTCTAATGGGACTGCCCGCCCAAAGGGCCTTGGGGCGGGCTACTTTTCTACCGAGGTCAAGAGACCAGCGGACCTGCCAGGGTCCGTTTCCCGGCAGTGCGTTGCCGCTTTTACTGTTTCTTTAAAACTGAATCGAACGCCGCTTGAAAAACACTATACGGCTGGGCGCCGACTATTTTCGTGCCGTTCACAAAGAGAGTAGGCGTCGAATTAACGCCGTAATTGGCGGCATCGGTCCGCTCTTTTTCAACAAAGTCCGCATACTTATTGGTATCCAGGCAGGAGGTAAACTGGCTGGTGTTAAGTTTCAGATTGCCGGCAAGCTGCAGGAAAAGAGCTTTCGTGAGATTGCCGCTGTTTTCTTGCGCATCCTTATGTTCAACATCGTAGAGCGCATCATGATACTCCCAAAACTTTCCCTGATCCTGGGCGCAGCGCGCCGCCTTAGCCGCCTCGATAGATTCCGGACCCAAAAACGTAAAATCGCGGTAGACCATCTTTACCTTGCCGCTCTTTATATAGTTATCGCGTATTTGGGGTGAACTTTCGACATGGAATTTAGCGCAGAACGGACATTGATAATCGGCAAACTCAAAAAGCGTGACGGGCGCATTGGGATTTCCCAAAATTACGTCGGTAGCCAGAATCGCAGGTGTCGCATCCCCTCCCTGTTGCGTTCCGGCAGGCGGCGGCGTAGTATCGCCATTTGGGTTGCCTGCATGGAGGCCCGTTGAATAAATGAGCGCGCCACCGATCATCACTGCCGCAAGCAGAATGCTTACTCCCAGGAAATAGTCGTTGCGTTTCGAACTCTCGCGCACCATGCGCTCCTCATGCCGATGTTCCTCGTGCAATACCTCTTCGCTCGATAATGGATCCATACGATATTGTGGAATTGAAAGATTATCTACTAATATTAGAGAAACATTGACGGGTGTCAATGAACCCAGCTTTTCTCTTGGTAATCCAGTATCTCTTATGATGGAAACGGCAAAAAAACTCAAGGGCTTTCTTTTTGAAAATCGAGGGGTGCGACAAACCGTCCTCAAAAATACATTCTGGCTTGGCGTCACGCAGATTGCCGGCCGGGTACTCCGGGGATTCGTAATCATCTACGCGGCGCGAATCCTGGGCGCGGAGAGTTGGGGCGCTTTCTCATACGCCCTAGGCATCGCCGCCTTTCTCACTATTTTTTCGGATATCGGCATCACGGGCATCATCACGCGCGAGGCGGCAAGCAAAGTGGAGCTACGCGGACAATACTTGGCAACCGGTTTTGTCATTAAGTCCATAATTCTCGTCGTTGAGATTATTATTTTCATCCTTGTTGCGCCTTTTTTAAGCGCCAACCTCGAAGTGCGCTCGCTCTTCCCGATCGTGGCGTTCATCGTAGCGCTCGACGGCCTGCGGGATCTTACCTCTGGTCTTGCCCGCGCCACCGAGCGCTTCGAACTTGAGACGAATTCGGTTGTCATCACGAACGCCGCCATCGTGATCCTCGGTTTCATACTACTCACGGTACACCCCACAAGTCAGGCGCTTGCCTCATCCTACATCGTGGGCAGCTTCTTGGGGCTTATCGCTATTATCTATCCTTTTCGCGACTACTTTACCGGCATCGGCAAAAATTTCTCACGGGCACTCATAAAACCGATTATCATGGGTGCCTGGCCCTATGGCCTCATGGCGCTTATGGGCGCCGTGATGATTAATACAGACCTTGTCATGATCGGCATTTTTCGTTCGGTAAAAGAGGTTGGATTCTACTCAGCGGCCCAGCGGCCAATACAGCTTCTCTACATACTCGCGGGGCTCGTCGCTACACCGCTCTTCCCGGTTATGACCCGCCTTGCCTCGCGCAAAGACGAGTTTGGTGAAATCATGCGCAAAGGGCTCATGATTGTGACGATGATTGCGATTCCGGCAACCATCGGCTGCTTTTTCATGGCCAAGGAAATCACCACATTCCTTTTCGGCGCAGAGTACGCAACGGCCAGCATGGGTTTTCGCATTCTTTCTCTCACCTTCCTCACCACCTTCATGAGCAGCATGTTCGGTAACGCAATTTACGCGCTGCGCGAGGAAAGAAACCTGGTAACATACGCCGTACTCGGCGCCGGCGGCAATCTGCTGTTTAACATTCTCTTCATTCCCACCTACGGCATCGAGGGTTCAGCCTGGTCAACCGTCACTACCCAGATTATCTCAAGCACTTATATCTGGACGAAGATGTGGCGCTATGTCGGCTGGTCGTTTTTCGGACAACTGAAAAGAGTGGCGCTGGCCTCGGGCGTGCTTTTCTTTTTCATTC
>JBGOTK010000043.1:0-7258 GCA_041476445.1 Minisyncoccia bacterium
CTTGGGCGGCTTCGTGAAGCCGGTAAGCTTCGAGGTGATCGGTGATCTCTTTTGTTGCTGCGTTAAGTTTCTCAAGAATTGCTTTGTCAGCATCTGTTTTTGGATCGGGTTCGCCCGCACTTACGCCTTCCGTATTCGCGAAAACAAATCGTGCAATATTCCAAAGCTTGTTTGCGAAGTGTTTCATGCCGCGAATTTTGTCTTCGGAAAGGGGAATGTCATTGCCGGGAGCGGTGTTGAAGATTAAACCGATACGCAAAGCATCAGTGCCGTAAAGATCAATCACGCCCAAAGGATCCACGACATTACCTTTTGACTTCGACATTTTCTGCCGATCCTTATCGCGCACAATGCCATGGAGATAAACAGTGCGGAAAGGGACTTCGCCCAAGAGATAGGTGCTCATAAGGATCATACGCGCGACCCAAAAGAACAAAATATCGTAACCAGTCTCCAGAACATTAGTCGGATGGTATGTTTTTAAGTCATTGGTTTCTTTGGGCCAGCCGAGCGTTGAGAAGGTCCAAAGTCCCGAGGAAAACCAGGTGTCCAGAGTGTCGGGATCTTGTTCAAATAAATCATTGCCGCACTTTGAACAGGGGTCAAGAATATCAATAGAAATGACTTCGGCATTATTGATGGAAGGATGATTGAGCATCTCTTCTGGTGTTAGGTTCTTTATCCGCTTTATAAGGGTGCGGAGCGCACCACCGTGACTTACAATCGCTATGTTTTTATGCCCATGCTTTTCCTTATGCGCATTAAAGGCATCCCACACGCGCTCTTCAACGTTACGATAACTTTCTCCATTAGGAGCAACACGATCGTAATCATACAGCTCCCCATACTTTGAAAGTACTTCTTTGCGTTGCAAACCTTCGGCGTCGCCGTTATTTTTTTCGCGCAGTGCCGGGTCGGTTACTACCTCTATCCCAATCGTATCCGCAATGATCTTAGCCGTCTCATGCGCCCGTACGAGCGGTGAGGCTATTACAAGCTCAATGTCCTGATTTTTGAGCAGCTCTGCACTTTTCCGCGCCTGTGCCCGCCCTTCTTCGTTTAGAGGAATGTCGGTTTGGCCCTGGATTCGTTTTTCTTTATTCCAATCTGTTTGGCCATGCCGCACTAAGAACCATTTTGATTTTACCTTTGCGTCCACCCGCATTTCATTGCAGGCGAGACAATACCAGACGGGAACCCTATGGCCGAACCAAATTTGCCGTGAGATGCACCAGTCACGGAGATTGTCGATCCAGTGATAGTACGTCTTTTCAAAATGGTCAGGAATGATTTTCAATTCCCCGCTTTCGACTGCCTTTCGCATGAGTGTTTTTAACGTGACTTTTTCGCCAGTTTTTACACTCTGCATCTTGGATTCGCCCATGGAAAATTCCTTGTTTACAGCTACAAACCACTGCTCTTTGATCTGCGGCTCGATAATGCCGCCGCCGCGAGAGTTCGTAGCAATACGATGGGTATAATCCTCTTCAATTTTTTCTATAAGGCCTTTTTCTTTGAGTTTTTGAGCGATAAGCGGCCGGGCTTTTTTGATATGCTGGCCGGAAAATTCTCCGGCAATAGGCAAGAGCTTGCCGCCCTCGTCAATGATTTGCTCGAAATCGAGTTTGTGTCGCTCGGCAATATCAAAGTCGGTCATGTCATGCCATGGGGTAATCGTCATCACGCCCGTGCCGAACTCCATGTCGATCGCCTCATCTTTTATTACCGTTGCCGTGACCGGACCGTTGATCCATTCGAGCTCAATTTTTTCACCGTGCTTATATTTTTTGTAGCGTGTGTCTTCGGGATGCATAACGACATACTTATCGCCAAATTTTGTTTCAGGTCTTGCGGTCGCGATCGTAAAAGGCCCATACTTCAAAAAATAGAGCGGCGCTTTCTCCTCGATCCATTCAACCTCATCATCGGAAACGGTGGTTTTGAGTTTCGGGTCCCAGTTTACGATGCGCTTGCCGCGATAGATAAGCCCTTCGTCGTACATGCGCTTAAAGGCGGTGCGTACGGCAAGATTCCGTGCCTCGTCGAGGGTATACGCCTCGCGGCTCCAATCAACGGATGAACCCATGCGTTTAATTTGGCCGACGATTGTATTGTGGCTTTCGGCGGCAAAGGCGCGCACACGCTCAAGAAATGCCTCGCGGCCCAAGTCGTGCCGAGTTTTACCCTCTTCTTTATAGATAGTCGACTCTACTTTAGCCTGGGTCGCAATGGCGGCGTGGTCCGTGCCCGGAACCCAGAGCGTCTTTTTGCCGCGCATGCGGTTGAAGCGGATGAGAATGTCTTCAATTGCCAGCATAAGCGCATGTCCGATATGAAGGGTGCCGGTAACATTTGGCGGAGGGAGGGCAATGGAAAAAGACTCCTTGCGTTCGCCCGGTAAATTATCGGGATTAAAAAAACCGCTTTCCTCCCAAAGTTTGTAGATCTTATCTTCGGTTGCCTTTGGGTCGTATTGCGGCGCGATTTCCTGCTTCATGGAATGGATAATGTAGTTAGAATTATCGCAAACCTTAGAGCTTAAGGCCAGACTCGGCCGATAGTTCTCGGTAGGCAGGCTGCTTATTTGTGAAAGCAGCCGCTGCGGCAATCATAAGAGCATTGTCGCCGGTATGGGTTAGATCGGGCAATAATATGGTCGTTTTGGAAAGACGAACCCCCGCAACTTCCGCAATCCTTTTACGGAGTTTTTTATTGGCTGCTACGCCGCCGCCTAAGAGCACTGTTTTTGCATGATAGGTTTCTGCGGCGCGGATGGTTTTTTCTACAAGCACCTCAACCGCCGCTTCTTCAAATGAGGCGGCGACATCAGGCAGGCTAAAACGCAGGTGATCGCGCAGATAGTAAAGCACCGAAGTTTTAAGTCCCGAAAAACTGAAGTTTAGATTTTTATGACTAAGTAACGGCCGCGGAAAAGCGATGGCCAGCGGATTGCCTTTTTCGGCAGCTTTGGAAATTGCCGGACCGCCCGGATAGGGAAGAGAGAGCATCTTGGCTACCTTGTCGAACGCTTCGCCAGCAGCGTCGTCGAGTGTTTCGCCCAGGCGCTCATAGCGGCCCAATTTTTTTATAAGATGCAGTTCCGTGTGTCCGCCGCTAACCAGCAATGCAATTGCTGGGAAGTGAAGAGCGAATAGCGAAAAGCGATTAGTGTTTGGTTTAGATTTAATTAGAGAAGAAAAAATGTGCCCTTCCATGTGATTTATGGGAATAAGCGGCAGTTTCCAGAGCGCGGAGAGAGCGTTTGCAAAATTCACGCCGGTCCAAAGAGCCGGAGCGAGACCGGGGCCATAGGTAACAGCAAGCGCATCAATCTTTGGGGTTCTTATCTTGCTTAATTCTTTGGCAAAGTGCTTTTGCAGTTCTGTCTCGCGGCTGAGGAGTGATAATACCTTTTCGGGAACAGATATGTTTTTAGAGCTAGGGCGGTAGAGCTTAGCAGTTTTCAAGGCATCGACAAGTACGGGTACGAGATTTTTCTCATGCTCCCGGCGCGCCAAATTTGGCACCACGCCGCCGTATTTGGCATGGAGTTTTATTTGCGAGGAGACAAGATTTGCCAGCACGCGAAATGTAGCTGACTTGGGGTCAGTTTCGATAATAGCAATGGCGGTTTCGTCGCAGCTTGTCTCGATAGCTAAAATTTTCACTTCGCTATCATACGAGAATTGACTCTTTATGTAAATCAGATCCTATTTTACTAATTATCTGCTTCTCATTAGTATCTAAATGTTACTGTCCACTAACCACTAATTACTAACCACTGTTTAAAATGCCTGAACTGCCTGAAGTAGAAACCGTTGTCCGCGACCTAAGGCGTAAAATCATGGGACGCAAAATACTCGATGTCCAGACTGACTGGCCGAGGCATTTTAGCCGTTCGCCGGGCGGATTTCTGCGCGTGAAACGGGGTATTCGGGGGAGAAAGATAGAGTCAGTTTCTCGGAAAGGGAAGCGCATCATATTTCATTTGAGCGGCGGGAAACTCATGATTGTGCATCTCAAGATGACAGGCAATTTTCTCCTCGGCGAAGCCGGAGAGAACAACAAGTTCGTGCACATATGGTTTTTTCTTGATAACGGGATCTTATTTTTTTCGGATATCAGAAAATTTGGGCGCATTCTCTATGGCACTTCTCACGAACTCGAAAGGCTTGATGACGTCAAAAACGTTGGGCCTGACCCGTTGGAGCTTGGCTATAAGGAGTTTAGAGAACGCTTTGCAAAACGCCGGGGAATTATTAAAAGCGCCTTGCTCGATCAGTCTATTGTCTCGGGTGTCGGGAATATTTATGCGGACGAGATACTGCATAAGAGCAAAATCCATCCACGAAAACTTGTAGAAAACTTGACTGACGCCGATTTTAAAAAGCTCTGGAACAACTCGCGCATTATTTTAGAAAAATCAATTGCTACAGGCGGCACGTCGATGCGTGATTTTCGAAATACCGAAGGCAAACTTGGCGGCTACCTAAGTTTTTGCCGGGTCTACGGCAGAAAAGGTGAGGCCTGTCTCTATCGCTGCGGTTCGAAGATTGAACGTCTAAAGATCGGCGCCCGATCGGCGCATTTTTGCCCGAAGTGCCAATCTCGTTAGATAAAGTTTTTCCGATGAAAGTAATTTGCTATCCTAAACTCACGATCGTGAGTTTAGGATAGCAAATGAAGTTCGGTTTTTATAATAAAAGAGTTCGAATAGAAGATTATAAAATAGAGCGCCGACCTGGACAGGTTTGTCCGGGTCGGCGTCGGGTGGGCGCTAGGCCGCGATAGACCGAGTAGTACGCTGGAGCTTGCTTCGCTCTCGGCGAAGAAGTCTGCGCCACATCGTACGACTCACGAAGTAGGTGAGCTGGCGCCGATGCTTCTTGAGCTTCCGGTACCGGCTCCCGAAGTCGATGTGACAGAGGCCCACTACCTTAAGTCCAGGTATCGCACGCCGGAGCCGCTTCGCGAGCGTCTTCGCTTCGAACAGTTCGCGGATGATGTCGTCGAAACTCATGCGTGCGAGGCCAGCCTTGCTGCAAGGCATGTGCACGCACAAGATGACGACATTGATCCGCTTCAGGAGAAGCGACTCCTTGATCTCGTCGTAGAGATCGCGAGCAGTCGTTCGACCGCGCCTATTGGTGCGAGAATTGGCGACGAGCCTGAGGGGGCCTCCGTTTCGGGTGATGGGGTGAATGCGGCACCCTCTCCGGTGATGCTTCTGAAGTCGGACAAGGTGTCTGAATGTCCTGTAGAAGCGATCGCAGTCGGGGCATAGAACCGCAACGGCACCGTACTTCTGTGGGATGCGGTAACCGTTGATTTCGCGCAATACCCTTGCTCCGCGTAGGGTGTTGAATCTTGGGATGAAGCTTAGCATCACCGCTGCCATCAGCACCTCCTAGCTGGGCTGGGTAGAGAAAATGATGTACCTCAAGGACTTTAACTCCAAGAATGACCCGTTGGCAAGAGGGTCAAGAAGAATTGTTGTTCTAAACGCGGATATATGTTTTAATCCAATGGAAATAAAATCTATATGAAAGAAGAAAAAGAAGCTTTAACGGGAGCTCAGGGCGTAGAGGGACTCCTCAAGTTAAACGAGGTGCACTCGAGTATCTTTAACGATCCCGGAACGGCGCTTGAGCGTCGCAAGTATCGCAGTCAGCATCCCACAGAGATCGCTGCCCTAAAGTGCATGGATGGCCGGGTGCATCTGCCTGTTATTACGAATACCCCGCTCGGTATTATCCAACCCTTTCGTAACTTAGGAGGAAAATTTGAAATTGGCTGGCCGATGTTTCAGGAGGCGCTGAAGGGCTGGGTGGACTATTCGGTCGGCCGGGGCCGCAATTGCTTGGTGCTCGTGACCTACCACTATTCGCGCGGCGACACGCATCGCGGCTGCAAGGGCTTTGAGTATAATCTCGATGAGGCTCGTGCCACGGCCAAAAAGCTTGAAGATCAATTTAACAAAGTGTTTGGGAAAAAAGTTGTCTATGCCATGGAGATAGGCGTCGAAACCGATCTCGAATCCCTGATTCTCCATGGGAATAACGGAGAGGTTATGGACGCGTCTGACATAAAAGACACGCACCCCGACAACCTTTCAAAACTTCTTCGGGAGCTTCGCCCGGACATGCCGGAAAGTATCAGGAACGACTTTTTGCCGCTTATTGAAGGAAATACTAGGCACGTGAAAGAAGTAGTCGCTTCAAACAGGCCCATGCTCGATGCCGAACATCGGGAATGGGTGATCGCGATAGGCCGGGGATTTGACTGGCTCCACGCCATAAATACCGCGCTTATCGTAGGGCCCTTTGCGCCTGACTTAGTTACCCCCATTAAGACAGCTGCGGCAGTGATTAAAAGTAATCTCGATTCTGGCCGCATTAACGGACGAAAGATTGTGCTCATGACCTCTGCACCCTATCGCGATCTTTCGGGATACGAACGCAATCTGGCTGAAGAGAAGGCATTGTTTCTAGCCGATTTTGCACTCGACTACGTGATCCGACCAGAAGTACCCGATCTCATACCGCATCTCCAACTTCTTGCGGCGCGAGTCGATATGAATACGCGGCGACTCGAAGTACTGAAGCGCCAGGACTCAGTGAAGTAGTCTTATTCACCGAAGCGGCTTTATTCGTCGGCTAAAATTGAAACGAGGCTGTTTGGTTTAATTTCAAGAAAGCCGGAGCGAACCGGAATTTCACGGAGCGTATCATTGGGTTCGGTGATTTTTAGATTACCTTTGGTGAGAAGCGCAATGAGCGGCCGGTGATGGTCGAGAATGGTGAGTTCGCCCATTGCCGACTTCAAATTTACGGCCTTGGCTTCACCTTCAAATAGTACTTTTCGAAGTGAATAGATTTTTAATAACATGTGATTTGTAACAATTGACCTTTGACAATTAACAATTGACTTTACATTCGGGTCTACGGTCAAATGTCAGTGGTCAAAAGTTCTACGCGATTTCTTCAATGCCGCCCTTCATATAGAAGGCGTCCTCGGGCTTGTCGTCGTGCTTGCCTTCGAGGATTTCTTTGAAGCCGCGGACGGTGTCCTCGCGTTTCACGTATTTGCCGGTGCGGCCAGTATACGTTTCGGCAACGAACATGGGCTGGGAGAGGAAGCGCTGGATTTTCCGCGCGCGGTTTACGGTGAGTTTATCGGTTTCGGAAAGTTCTTCCATGCCTAAGATAGCAATGATATCCTGGAGTTCCTTATAGCGCTGGAGCACCCGCTGTACTTC
>JBGOTK010000044.1:0-7105 GCA_041476445.1 Minisyncoccia bacterium
CGCATAAATGTTCATCTGCTTGCCGATCAAAGACTCAAAGTTTATGAATGCCGCCGGGTCCCAGCTTACATAGGCGCCCCACTCGATTTTTGACGGAGTTGCCGAAGGCGGCGGCGTAGGAACAGGCTGCGGCGGGGGAATAGTCTGGGGCGGCTGCGGTGCAGGCTGCGGAGCAGGTGCCGGAGGCGGCTGAGGTGTCGGAGCTGGTTGCGGCGCGGGCGTTGGCTGCGGCATCGGTGCCGGTGTCGGAGCTGGTTGTGGCGGGGGCTGAGGAGCAGGTAGAGGCTGTGGTGCCGGAGCAGGGGCTGGAGCCGGTTGCGGCGCGGGCGATGGTTGTTGCGTTATCCCGCCGGTTGCCGGAGGAATCAGTACAGGCGTCAGTGGCGTTAGACTGCCGGGCTTCGAGGTTGGCATGGGCGCTGCCGTTACCGCCGGGGTTGAAGTCGCGTGCAGAGGCAGACAGGTAGTTACCTCAATAAGCATGGTATTTGAAATGGCTTTTAGCCGGCCGTTTACGCCAAGTATGCGGTACTCATATTTTCCGGTACGGCGGAGCGCTGCATCTGTGTATGAAAGTTTGCTTAACTTTGTAGCGACATCCGTGCCGCTCCACCATGATTGGCCGACCGAGCGGCGCTCTACAGTATACGTCGTCGCGCCGTCCGAAGCCGACCATGACAGGACTACTTCGGGCCGGTTATTTACGCAGCGGTTAAGCGGCTGGTTAAGAAAGAGGGGTCCCAAATCCTGCCGCGACATGAGGGCGGACAAGTAGAAGCTCAAATTCGAGTTTACATTGGCCACACCTATACCTATGCAGGCTACGCCTACAATAATAAAGCCGAAAATGAAGGCTTGTGATTTAGACCCCATATCAGAAATAGTTCCTACCCGCATTGCCTGCAAAAATAAGGCAGAGCGAGGCTTGCCGACGATTGCGTACCCAGAGGGTACGCTCTGGAGGTGTAACGAAGCTATGCATAATTTTTGCGGCAACCTGAAGGGCTATGGCCAAAATAAGCAAGCTCAGTGTCGCTCGTCGTCAATGTACCCACTGAGTACACTTTCCTCCTCGCTTCTTGATTTTGCTCATTTTGGCTCATAGTGCGTGTGGAAATATTTCTGAGATGGGGTCGACGCATAGGGTCTATTTGTAACACGTCAGGGCGTCTTTTTAAAGGCCCACTATTGACCAATTAGGCCCTATTTGCTAGCATTTTACCAATCCGCAGACAGCTCCGACGCTAAGCCCGCCTACCGGCAGGCAGGTCGGAGGCCCGATGAACGTCGGGCCGTGGCACCTCCTTACGGAGGATAAGACCCGCCGAGGAAATACGACGCCTCCCATAAGAGGCTCTGGTCGACTGCGGAGACGCGGTTTTTATTTATGCCAAAAACAAAGGCTCAAAAAGTAAAAGCAGTAGCTGAAGGAGTAAAGGAGCTTAAAACTAAGGAAACCCTGGTTTTTGCGGACTTCAAAGGTGTTTCGACCGAGGAGACCAAAAGACTTCGCCGCGCGCTCTATCCCTCCGGTGGCAAGTTTACCGTTTTTAAAAAGCGTCTCCTACGTGTGATGTTCCAGGAGCTCGGTATCGACGTAAATCCAAAGGAATTTGAAGGCCAGGTCGGCACCGTTATGTCCTCTAAAGACATTTCAGAGGTAGCTGGCACGGTATTTAAATTTTCGAAGGAGACGATTGGCGCTGATAAACAGCTGCGCTTCAAGATTTTGGGAGGCTATGATCTTAAAGCTAAGCGGTTCTTGCCGGGAGACGAAGTGCGGATGATCGGTGCCTTGCCGCCACGGGAGGTCCTTTTGGGACAACTCGTCGGTGCGATTTCCGGCCCGCTCCGCGCCTTCTTATACGTGCTAAGTGAAAAAGCAAAAAAGTCGAATTAATTAACGTAATACTAATCTACAAATGGCACGCGAATGCTACAAAAAAGAAAAATCTATTCGCAACATTCGTTAAAAATTCGTAGATTCGCATTATAAATATTTATGGAAAAATACAACGATATTATTGAAAAACTTGAGAAACTCACTGTTGTTGAAGTCGCTGAACTCATCAAGGGACTTGAAGAGAAGTGGGGTGTCTCGGCGGCCATGCCGGCTGCGGCTGGTGGCACGGGAGCGGGCGCAGTAGAAGAGGAGAAGACGTCGTTCGACGTACATCTTAAAGCCGCGGGAGAGCAGAAGATCAACGTTATTAAGGCGGTCCGTGAAGCAACGGGTCTGGGTCTTAAAGAAGCCAAGGACGTTGTGGATGCGGCTCCGAAGGTAGTGAAGGAGGGCTTGAAGAAAGAAGAGGCCGATGAGTTAAAGGCCAAACTCGAAGCCGCTGGCGCGACAGTTGAGATTAAGTAACCGTTTGCAAAAGATGAAATGCCGTCCGTTGAAAAGCGGACGGTTTTTCATTATAGTGAAGTGGCTTAATTTGGGCGGTTAGCTCAGCGGTAGAGCACTGCATTCACATTGCAGGGGTCACAGGTTCGATCCCTGTACCGCCCACTAATTAACAGGTCTTAACGAAGTGGGCCAAAACATGAACAATTTCATATTTTGGCGGGCAAACCTATAAAATTTAATGGATGCCCAGGAAGAGCACTACATTCACATTGTAGCGGCCGCAGGCTTGCCCGCCGAAACCTGGTGAAGGAGGGTTCAAATCCCTGCCTGCCGGCAGGCTGCAGGACGCACATTGTACGGAGTTTTATTTACAGCAAATATCCACACGCACGATCGGCGATTGTGGTGTACACTATAAAAAGTTTTTCGGTGCGATTTCCGCATTCCGCAGTCACAGGGGAGGAAGGTATGTCACCCAGACGGCGAGCAGTTCGCAAGCGGCGCCTACGGCAAGGCAGAGACAGGACGATGGTGATCGTCCGTCCGCTTCCCAAGGAGCCGTCGCAGAGGATATTCCTCGACAAACCAATCCGGTTCATGCCGCTGCCACCCAGGTAGTCGTAAGTTCGCCGCTCGCGGCGAGAAACGGCCAGCTCTTCACGAGCCCGGTCGTTTTTTCTTTGAGTACGCTCTTTTGTGCGGTATACCTCCACACCAACTGGGTTGAAGCTCAGAGTTGGAATATTTTTATCGGAGCTGAGGCCTTTTAGATTCGACGTGGACAGATTAACGCTTTAATTCCTGTTGGTGTGGGGGTATACTTAATGCATCATGGCCGAACGGGTTGCGGTGGAGAAGCTCGGTATTGTGATCGAGCCAACGCAAAATGTTTTTGAAAAAAAAGCGGTGTTAAATCCTGCCTGCTATAAAGAAGGCGACACAGTACACATGCTCTATCGTGCGATCGACGATGATTTAAAATCATCGATCGGCTACGCGCGCCTCAAGGGACCCAAAGAGGTTGTGGACCGCACTACGCAGCCACTTTTAACCCGGGAGTATGCTTATGAGAGCATGGGACTCGAAGACCCGCGTATAGTGAAGATCGATGATTTGTATTATGTGACCTATGTCGCGCATGACGGCAAAAATGCGGTGACCTGCTATGCCGTGAGTTCCGATCTCGAACACTTCGAAAAAGGGGGCATCATCAGTCCTCAGATGACCTATCACGAGGTAGGGAATATCCTGAGAGAGGAGGGGCTGAAGGACGAGTATAGTATGTACGAGGCCTACTACGAGGAATTCGGCGGCAAAGATATTTTACTCTGGGAAAAAGACACTTTTTTATTTCCACGAAAAATTGATGGCAAATTTGTGCTCATGCATCGGATCTTACCCGACATCCAGCTTATTTATTTTGAGAAATTCAGTGATCTTAAAAATCGTGATTTTTGGATAGAGAATTTAAAAAATTTGGCAAAAAGCGGTGTGGTACTTGAAAACCGCTATGGATTTGAGACACGCCATATTGGCGGGGGAGCGCCACCCATCGAAACCGCTGATGGCTGGGTATTTATTTTTCATTCAACGAGAGAATTGAACGCAGGCCGCACCTATTATGCAAGTGCCACGCTCCTCGATCGCACCGACCCGACAAAAGTCATCGGCCAGCTTGATACGCCGCTCTTTGCCGCTACGGAATCTTGGGAAAAATCAGGCTTTATGAATAACGTGGTCTTTCCGACTGGCACCGCGGTCTTCGGTGATGACCTCTACATCTATTACGGCGCTGCTGACCGCATTGTCGCGATTGCCAAGGTGAAGTTAAGTGAGCTCGTCGCAGAGCTCAAGCGCGAAAAGGAGTCATGATCTCTATGAAATCGAATCCAGCATCCTACCAAGTGCTCCAAATTAGCTCGTTTCCACCGCGCGAGTGCGGGATAGCCACTTTTACACAGGATCTGGTGTTTGCGCTTAACAAAAAATTTAACCCAGTCGTAAAAACGCGAGTGGTGGCTTTGAATGATCAGCCCACCAGTATTTATAATTACAGTAAGCTTGTAACCCAAGAGATTTCCGCGACCGATCTCGGTCACTATGTTCGACTTGCGCAGGAGATAAATCGCCGCAGCGATGTGAAACTCGTGAACATTCAGCACGAGTTTGGTCTATTTGGTGGTGAGTGGGGCGACTACATCATTCCGTTTCTCCAAGCGCTCCAAAAGCCCGCCATCGTGACGTTTCATTGCGTGCTCCCGAATCCAGACGAACATCTCCGTAAGGTGGTCTCTTCAATTGCTGAATTTGCCAAAGTTATCGTGGTAATGAATAAGCGTTCAGCGGAGACGCTGGAAACGGACTACGCGCTGCCGAAATCAAAGCTAGCCCTTATTCCACATGGCATTCCTCAGGTGGTGTTTGAAACGAGCGACAAGGCCAAACAAGAGCTCGGACTCGAGGGCAAAGTAGTGCTCTCGACCTTTGGGCATTTGAGTCAGGACAAGGGAGTGGAATATGCCATCCGCGCGCTGCCCCAGGTGGTAAAACAGTTTCCCAACCTGCTCTATATCGTGATTGGCGCCACCCACCCAAATATCCAGCGAGAGTACGGTGAGGCTTATCGCAATTTTCTTATCGCTGAAGTGAAGCGGCTCGGCCTCGGGGAGTATGTGAAATTTTACAATAAATACCTTACGATTGAGGAGGTTGTAACCTATCTGAAGGCCACTGATATTTATATTTCACCCACCATAAATGTCGGACAATCGGTCTCAGGCACACTTGCCTACGCCTTGGGATGCGGTCGGCCGATTATTTCAACGGCCACTGAGTACGCAAAATATATTATCGACGAGTCAAACGGTGCGCTTGTAAAACCAAAGACCTCCTCGGGCATTACTCGGGCGCTTCTTGACATGCTCTCCGATCAAAAATATATGAAAGCCATGAGCGCCTCGGCCTACGAAAAGTCACGTACCATGATTTGGCCCAACGTTGCGGCCGAGTATTTCAGTCTGTATAAAAAGTTCGCCGATATGAAGAGCGAGGAGACGAAATTGCCGGAGGTAAAACTCGATCATGTGCTTCATCTCACGGATGATTTCGGTATCATGCACCACGCGCGCTATGCGAAACCCGAACGGCGTTTTGGCTATAGTCTCGACGACAACGCGCGGGCGCTCTTAGCGGCGGCGAAGCGCTATGCCAAGGTTCCTTCCCATGAACTTCTCTCGGCCATGCATACCTATTTGCGTTTTATTAAATTCGTTTCAAAACCCAGCGGCTACTTCTCAAATATCGTCTCATCACAGGGCCGCCGCGATATAACGAATGCGGAAGACGTGCTGGGTCGCACCGTCACGGCCCTCGGTTTCGTGGCTTCCGACCATGCCCTGCCCGCCGAAATACAAACTAAGGCCAGAGCACTGCTCGTAAGACCGCTCAAAGTGCTTGGGCGTCTCACCTCCCCGCGCGCTATTGCCTTTGCCATGACGGGGCTCGCATCTCTCATCGAGCGCCAACCGCAGGCTGCAGTACTCCGGACATTTAGGGTGCTCGCCGAGCGACAGTATGGTTTTTACGCCAAAGTTGCTTCGACTGAGTGGCGCTGGTTCGAAGAACAGCTTACCTATTCAAACAGTAAATTGCCTGAATCCCTGTACCACGCCTACAAACTGCTCAAACAAAAAAAGTATTTGAAGGCTGCTGAAGAATCACTTGAATTTTTGCGTGGCATTACCTTTCGCAAAGACTACTACGTGCCCATCGGCCAAAACGGCTGGTATTTCCGGGACAAGGCGCGCGCCTACTTCGATCAGCAACCCGAGGATGCCGCCTCGATGGTGGAGACAAAAATGGTCGCTTGGAAAACAACCGGCAACAAAAGACATCTGGAAGATGCCTTCGGTACTTTTCAATGGTTTTTAGGCAAAAATCATTTGAATCAGATGGTCTACGACGAAGTAACGGGCGGTTGCCACGACGGCCTGGGACAGTATGCTATGAACCTGAATCAGGGGGCGGAGTCCACTATTTCATATTTATTAGCTCGCCTCGCGCTCGAGGATGCGGATCTGCCAACAATTATTTATCAGGCATAATATGCACATAACTGACGAAGCGCGCGCGCATGCGCTCACAGTACTACGGCACTGTGCGAAGAAAACGGGCTTTTACGCCTCGGGTCTTCCCGGCGGCTATGAAGCCACTTGGGCGCGAGACAGCATGATTACTTCACTTGGCGCGGCTCTTACTGGCAAAGAATTCGAGCCGCCGTTTCGAAAAAGTTTGGAGCTGTTATCGAAACATCAATCAGTAAGCGGCCAAATTCCTAATGCGGTAGGCACCTGGAATAAAGATCGTCAGTCCGACGTGACTTTTAATACTGTCGACTCTTCGCTTTGGTACATCATAGGCGAACACGTCTACCGCCAAACATTTGGTTCGTGGCTAAGTCTAAGAGGGAAAACGAATATTCAGGCTGCTTATGGCTGGTTAAAGCATCAGGATCCGAACGAGGTTGGCTTTGTCGCCCAGCAACCGACTATGGATTGGCAGGACGCCTTTCCGCATAAATACGGCCACACAATCTCGACGCAAGCCCTATGGTACGCAGCGCTCAATATTTTAGGTGAAAAGAAGCGCGCCGAACACTTAAAGAAAGTAGTAAATGGCGACGTGGAAAAATACCTGGCACTCTACGACAAAAAGCTGGGCTACTATTTGCCTTGGAACTGGAAGAATCATGATGGC
>JBGOTK010000045.1:0-7070 GCA_041476445.1 Minisyncoccia bacterium
CATATGAAACTCTCGTTTTCCCGCGCCCGCGTTATATACCTTAAGCATCTTGGCCGCCACTGGACCAGAAAAAGGCGTATCCTCATCTTCTAGTACCCCCGTAAGCATTTCCGCATCTCCCGGAGAAAGGTAGTAAATAAGACCATTGCTCCCTGCATTTGCGGGTTTACGCTCTCGCATGATAACTTCGAGCTCTCCCAAAAATATTTTCTTTCGAAGTTCCAGATCCTCAACTGAGCCGTGCTCCGTTCCATAAGAGGCAACCTCGTGTTCTCCCGTCGTTGGTTTCATCAACTTCTCAGATTCTGAAAATCCTTCCTTGCGCGCCATATATTAATTTTTCTTAAGCCCAATCCAAATACTCGCCCCTTCTATTTCCATCACGAGTTCTGCATCAAATTTTTCTGTGCGTTTGAATTCTATACTTTTTGCGCCTACATCAGATTTGAAGGATTTCATATGCTTTTCGAGTGCCGCAACAAGGCTTGGCGCCTCAATATAAAGCGTAACCGGGTCGCCAGGCTTTACGCCGGATTTTTGCCGCAGTTCCTGGACTAATCGTTTTAATTCTCGCACCGTCCCCTCTTCGCGCAGTTCGGCGGTGATTACTGTATCAAGCTTAATGTCCTTCTCTAGACTGCTATCAGATACGATTTCCTTCACATTGATTTCATCTTTAAGAATTTCGAGAAGTTCGTTCGAAACCGCCAGAGGTTTTCCTTTTTCCGTTTTTACACTGAGTTTCTGGAGCGGCTGGCGTACTTTAATACCCGCCTTGGCCCTTTCGGCGAGCGCTGCTGTTGCCATTTGCCGTATCCACTCCATGTCTTTCAAAATTTTCTGGTCAGTCTTTTCCGCCCTCGGCCAATCCTCCAAATGGACAGAGATAACTTTTCGCTTTTCGCTTTTCGCTTTTCGCATAGATTGATAGAGCGCCTCTGAGAAAAACGGCAGGAAGGGTGCCATGAGGCGAGAGAGTTCAAGCAGCACCGTTTTGAGCGTACGGGTGGCAGCCTCGTGGTCGGCAGCCGAAACAGGCCTCTGGAACCGCGAGCGCGAACGGCGGATGTACCAGCGCGAGAGATCGTCCACCAAAGCCTCAATCTCTTTGGCCGCATCGCCCACTGCGTAGGCTTCGAGTTTATCGGTAGCGCGCTCAGTAGTTGCCGCGAGTCGCGAAAGAATCCATTGATCGAGAACGTGAGTGGAGCGATTTGCCACCTGCCTGCCGACAGGCAGGTTTGCCCTCTTCGCCGCATAGGTATCATAAAAGAGGTAGGAATTATACGTGAGGAGAATGATCCGCCGCATTGTCTTTTGCACCTCGTTCTCATCGAACAGCTTTGGCTCGCCGGGAGGATTTACCGTGAAAAAATACCAGCGCACGGAATCCACGCCATATTTGCCAATTACTTCCCACGGATCTACGATATTTCCTTTCGATTTGGACATCTTCATGCCGTTTTTATCTAAGATGAGCCCGAGACAGATAACATTCTTATACGACGGTCCGAAACCTAAAAGCACGGAGAGTGTGAGCAGTGTATAGAACCAGCCGCGCGTTTGATCGATGCCTTCGCTGATGTAGTCTGCCGGAAACGGCAGATTTTTCATCGCCTTTTTAATGTCAGACTCAGAAATATGGGAAGCTGACTTCCCCTTGGGCAGTGCATTGAATGGAAAGTGGTCCTGCGCATAGGGCATGGCGCCCGAGTCGAACCACACATCGGCCACCTCTCGCGTGCGGTGCATTTTTTCTCCGCATTTCGGACACTGCAATACTATCCGGTCCACAAACGGCCGGTGAATGTCGATTTCGCCGTTCGGACTTAGGGGGTAGTTGTGGACATCGATCTTTTTATACTCGCCGGGGCTGAGCGTCGAGAGCTTCATCGCCTCTTCATTTGATGCGCCACGCGTTGCCGTCTCAAGCATCCAAAGCGGATCTTGGTGGCCTATGATCGCGATTACTGCGCCGCTATGCTTCTCGTTTATCTCAAGTAAAAAATTGAGCACGCGACGCTTCAGATCGCTCAGATTCTCCCCCTCAGGCGGCGTCTTGGAAAACTCCTCAAGCGGGCTGCCAAAAAACTTTTTATGCTCGTGCACCGCTTGCCAGTTGAAAATACCGCAATTAAGTTCGCCCAGCCGCTCATCCACGATCACCTTGGCGCCCGTCGCTTGGGCGATAATTTCCGCCGTCTCGCGAGTGCGTTTATATGGAGAGCTATAGAGTATGGAGGCTTTTTCTTTTTTGAGCGCCTTAGCTGCTTTTTCCGCCTGCTTTTTCCCTTTCTCAGTGAGCGTAGAGACATGGTCGCCTTTTTCAGGTCCCGAAGCCACTATGCCCTCAACATTCGCCGTTGCCTCGCCATGCCGCACCAGAATAAACTTGTTTTTATGATAGGCATGCCGGTCAAGATCACCGAGACTCCCCGCCACCGTCATTGCCTGACATTTGCCGCATTCCCAAATAGGCAGCGGCGTGCCCCAATAGCGGTCGCGCGAGATCGCCCAGTCCTTCGCCTCTTTGAGCCACTCGCCGAACCGCCCTTCTTTTATATGCTGCGGAATCCAGTTCACCTTACTGTTTGCCGCTAAGAGCTCTTTACGTATCCGACTCACTTCGAAAAACCACGAGAGTCGCGCGAAATAGATAAGCGCCGTGCCACACCGCCAACAAAACGGGTACTCGTGCTCGATCTTTCCTGCCAGATACATGAGTCCTCGCTTCTCAAGGTCCGCGATAATATCCGGATCGGCTTCCTTTATGAATTTCCCTGCTCCCGGAAAACCGCCCATGACGTTTCCGGCGTCATCCACAGTTACCGGCACACTCCGCCAATTGAATTTTTTACCTTCAGACTTTTTTATAAGCTCCAAGTCCTCCTCGCCAAAGGCGGGTGCAATATGTACCATGCCCGTACCCTCCTCTGTGGAAACAAAATCTCCTGCCAGCACTTCGTAGCTGTGTGAAAGATTAACTTTGTGTAGTGCGTGAAAAAGTGGTTCGTAGGCCAGCCCGACCAGTTTTTGCCCCGAACGTTTTTCCGAAACCTCCATTGTAACGCCCGGGATTTCCGGCGGCGGCCCGTAGGACCACAGATATTCTTTCTTGCCATTTTCATAGCGTACACTGAATTTCGTGTAGGTAAGCTTCGGATCAACCGCTACCGCGACATTCGAGGGCAAGGTCCAGGGCGTTGTGGTCCAAACGAGTAGGTATTCATTACCTGACACTTGACGCTTGATACCTGACACTAATTTGAACTTTACATACACTGAAGGATCGGGAACTTTCTTGTACACGTCCGGCATGCCAAGCTCGTGCGAGGCGAGCGGCGTCTGGCAACGTGGGCAATACGGCACAATCTTATAATTCTTCTTCAGAAAGCCGCGCTTGGCGATTTGGTTAAAAATCCACCAGGCCGTTTCGATGTATTTCGGCGAATAGGTAACGTAGGCATTTTTGAGATCAAGCCACAAACCGATGCGCTCAGTGAGCCGCTCCCATTCGTCTTTGTATTGCCAGACAGCTTCTTTGGCCTTTTGATTAAATAGTTCAACCCCGAACTTTTCGATTTCTCGCTTATTTTTGATGCCCAAGAGTTTTTCTACCTGTATTTCCACGGGCAAACCGTGTGTATCCCAACCACCCCTACGCGGCACGGAAAATCCACGCATAGCCTTGTAACGAGGGATAATGTCTTTAAACACGCGCGCGAGTACGTGGTGGATTCCCGGCCGCCCATTGGCATAGGGAGGGCCTTCATAAAAAACAAACCTGGGTCTGCCTTTGCGTATCGCAACCGACTTCTCAAAAATGCTGTTGGTTTTCCAAAATGCGAGAACCTTTTCTTCTATTTCAGGCAGGTTGAATTCCTTTAGATTCCGTAGCATAAGAAGGAGTTCTGTAGCAAAAAGTGCTCTAAGGATAGCGAAAAATAGCCTTTTTTTCAAACGAAATGAACTTGCCCATTTCTTGAATGTTTGCTATTTATAAACGAGTCATCGAATCTGTTTCAGTCAAGGAGAAGACGCGATGAGATGGATAAGCGCGATAGGCAAGTTCTTCACAAGACTGTGGCGGGCCCGCCGAGACAACGGCATTTCGATCGGAAACGAGCTCCACCAGCTAGTCCTGGAGTACAATCTCGAGGAACAAGTGGACCTGAATGAGCGCATGCAGGGTTACACTCGACACTGGACACTCATCCCAATCCTGCCCGGCGTCGAATACAGATGGGCTCTGGTACGCCTCGCCACGAGCCGGCCTCTCCACCTCCTGCCGCCAGAATTCGTACACCGGGCTCAAGAGCTTTCGCGTCGATACGAGCGCATGCTACGACGTATATACGCCAACGCGTCGGTAACGTTCTCGGTACATCCCCATGGGATGACGCTGGAAGAAATCCACGAGGATCAGCGTGCCTGGGCCGAGTGCTGCAAGGAATATAACGGCGACTGTTGAACAACCCACCGTCCCGCAACAGGACAGAGACCCTCCGTTGCAACGACGGTGGGTTTCTCTTTTTTATCAGCTCTACATTTTCTTTCTCTTTTGTATGCCCAGTAGGTCAAACGCTTGCTCAATGGCAACCGCCACTGCTCCTACTAAAGCGCGCCGGGCAAGCGCGATATCATTTTTTTCTCCCACCACCCGCTCCTTCTCATAAAAATCATGAAATGCTCGGGCGAGCGACAATAAATGGCGCAAAAGACGCGATACCTCATAATCGGCCGTAATGTCAGAAATAAGATCCGGAAACTTGGCGAGTTCAAGAATGAGCTTCCTGTCTTCTTTTGTATTTAGTAATCCCAAATTAACCTTCTGGCTATTTGCCCTAAGCCATTTGCCATATGCTTCTTTACTCTTTGCCAAAATACTTTTAGTTCGCACATAGGCGTACTGCACGTAAAACACCGGATTTTTGCTCGAATCGTCTTTGGCCAGCTTCAGATCAAAATCAATCCGGTTCCCTGGCGTAAACATCAGGAAGAAAAACTTCGTCACATCCAAGCCCACTTCTTTCATAAGCTCATCGAGAGCAATGAACTCGCCGGCGCGTTTCGACATTTTTACCTCCTTACCGTCTTCAATAAGCCGCACAGGTTGGAACATGATGATGGCGAGCCGCTCCGCATCTATGCCGAAAAGTTTCACCCCCTCTTTCATGGGCTGTACGTTGCCATGATGGTCCGCGCCCCAGAGATTGATTACTTTGTCATATGTTTCAAATGATTTCCGATGATAGGCCAGGTCTACCAGATAATACGTGTACGTGCCATCGGATTTTTTGAGTACCCGCTCTTTTTCTCCGGCGATTTCTTTCTCAAGCCACAAGGCGCCGTCACGTTCCACGACCAGCCCCTTGGCCTGCAGATCTGCCAGAGTTTTTTTAACCAAACCTTTTTTACGAATATCTTTTTCTTCCGAGGTCCAGACGTCGAATGTAATATCTGCATTCCTCAGTGAATTTTTTATCTCTTTAAGCAGCAGGGTTGCGGCATACCTGCCTACGTCCATTTTGAGCACCTCGAGTTGTTCAGCCATAGCTGCATCCGTACCGATACGATTTGCCAACTCCCCCTTAATAGAAGTCTTAAAAAGCTTCTTTTGTTTGCCAGTGACTTTGGCGAGATCCTTTATATAAGCACCCTTATAGAACCGTTCTTCGGCAGGGATAATGCCGAGCTCGGCCAATATACTCGCTCCCAAGACTTTTACCTGATTCCCGGCATCATTAACGTAGTACTCGCGGGTCACTTTATAACCGGCAAACGTCAGGATGTTCGCAAGCGCCGCGCCCAAAAATCCGCCGCGGCCATTCGCCATGGTTAACGGGCCGGTGGGATTCGCCGATATGAATTCTATCTGGATTTTCTCTTTTTGTTTTTCGCCTTTGCCGTAGGTTTTCCCAGATTTAACTAACGTGGCAAGTTCCGTTTTGAGCGCCTCTTCGCTCAGCCAAAAATTAATAAACCCGGGTGGAGCCGCCTCGACACGAGAAAATAATTTACCTTGGTCCGTTTTGCCAATTTTCTCCGCCAGATCGTTGGCTACATCAAGCGGCGCTTTGTGCTCACGCTTACTAATCTCAAATGCCACTGGCGAGGCATAATCCCCTTGCGCATCGGTTTCGCCAAATACTACCTTCGGATATTCGATACCCGAAACGTCGCTTATTATTTTTTGTATCCGTGTCCTGATCGATTGACTCATGTTTTATGTTACCTGTTACGAGTTACATGCTATATGAATTCAGCGTCTTTATAGGCGCAGAAGGTGCACATTTTATGGCGCGGCGGAATTGGTTCCTCAAGTGTTTCTACCGCCAAGCGAAAATCTTTAAGTGCTGCGTCGGGATCGGTTTTCACTTCATGTACCGACACGTTAAAGCGCAGTGGATCCTCAAGATCCATGTGCTTGTGATCCAAATACCAGTAGACCAGATACGCCTTGGGTTCGGTCTCAATGCCCGCCTCGCGCAAAAAGAGCGTGTAGGCGCTCATCTGATGTGCATAGGTGAAGTGGACACTCTCCGGCGGAAAACCTTTAGTTTTATTATCAAGCGGCACAACAGCGCCCGAAGGCAACTCGAGGGCATCGTCGAGCATGCCCTGAAAATAAGCGCCCGTCTCTTTATCGAAATAACCGAACGAACGTGAACGAAACTTGGCGATAAGCGATTGATTGCCCAAAAGCCGGGCCGTGCCGATTTTGTCTTTTAAAAGGGGCGGCAGGCCGGTTGTCCCGCGCCAATGATCAAAGTAGTTTTTGAGTGTATAGTCCACGCCGTTTGGCAGCGTTGACATCGGCCCCTGTGGCCGCTTCAGATACCCCTTCATCTGGAGCCAAAAACAGCGCGGACACTCGCGAAAGAGCGCTAAAGATGAAGGCGAAATATGCAGAGCTTTTTCGGTCTTTACAGCCATTCTTTAAAATCAGCATAGCGAAATCGCCACAAAAATGAAATCCCGTTAGAGAAAGGTCGCGCAAGCGACCGAAGCCTGCTCTTAGCAGACGTTCTTTAACGGGTAGAAACGAGGGCCGGAGTTCTCCACGGGGA
>JBGOTK010000046.1:0-6843 GCA_041476445.1 Minisyncoccia bacterium
ATGCAATTTTAAAAGGTGTCGCCAGTCGAGATTTTCGCTCGCGCCATAGGCAAGCGTCGAGAAAAATCCCCTGTCCGAAATCACATGCGTGCCTGCTTGGAGGGCAGGAATAATTTTAGTTATCAAAAGCTCCCGACGCGCCAAGATCATCGAGAGCTGGAGAAGAAACGGCAGATTGACAACCTCGTTCGAAACAACTTCATTCGCAATTTTTTCAAATTCGGCAATTCTTGCCTGGCCCGCACTGCCTACTGAAGTTTTTGTTCGGTCAAATTCAGGCGCGCCGAGACAATCTTTGAGTGTGGCATGCAATCCGTCGCGCTTGGTTTCAAAGGAGTAGATAGCATGAGCCAAGCGACCGAAGGGATTATCGACACTTGGTTCTTTTACGGTAATAAACTTACTACCTGCTTTGGCGAGAGCTTCGGCTAGCAGTTTTACCTGCGTTGTCTTTCCCCCTCCCTCGGGTGCATCGAACATTACGTATTTCCCCAGATATGGATTGATCTGCATGTCAGTCTTTCTCTTCATTCTAGAGAAGTTTCCGACTCAAATCAAAAACCCCGCAATAGCGGGGTTTTTGAATGTTATTATTTTTCTACGGTGCGGATATACCCATCAATCGCCGCCCTTCGATAAGCTCAGGGCTCCTTGAGAACCCTCGGTTCTCAATACTCTCCTACGCGGGGAACCAGATGTTTCCCCGGCCCCCTTTCTCGCAGTATGGGTTATTTCTCAACCGTAATACCCATACTGCGCGCTGTGCCTTCCACAATCTTCATAGCCGCATCGATATCGTTCGCATTCAAATCTACCATTTTCTTCTCAGCAATTTGGCGCACATCTTCTTTAGTTACTTTGCCTACTTTTGTTTTATGCGGTTCACCTGAACCTCTCTCCACTCCCGCAGCTTTGCGAAGCAAGGCAGAAGCCGGCGGAGTTTTAAGCTTGAAGGTAAATGAACGATCTTCAAAGATGGTGATCTCGGCAGGAATAATGTCGCCGGTCATATCCTTCGTCGCATCATTAAACTGCTTGCAGAAGTCCTGGATGTTTACGCCGTGAGGACCCAAAGCCGTACCCACCGGCGGAACGGGGCTGGCTTTGCCAGCCTCAAGCTGGAGCTTCAACGTTGTTTTTATTTTCTTGGCAGCCATTGGGATAGTGATTAGTGGCTAGTAGTTAGTGATTAGTAAGCCATCAAATAACGATTATTTATAGCAATAAGCTCAAATTTTTGCAAGTTCGTGGTTCATTTTTTTCAACTTCGAGATAGCTAAAAGAAAGTCGCATTGGGGGAAGTACTATGAACTGCTTTTCGAAATAGATAAGCAATAAGAGCCGAAATTAGATACGCATTGATGTAAACGGGAATCATTATCCAAATAATAGTGGAAGTCGAATTCTGCAGTTCTGGAGGGAAAACGGCTCCTACAACAAGAGAAAAAAATGATAAAGGAAGTCCCAGTATTATAGGAACAATCATTGCTACTGCCTTTCCGTCCCCTGCAATGCTTCGATCTAATTGCAAATTAACCATACCCACTGCAAACCAAGTTATAAAAATACTTGCTACAGCAAAGAGAACAAAATGAAATTTACTTACAAAAGCGTTCGCGAAAAAACCTACAAACTTATTTAGGGCTTCCATGCTCTAGCTATAGCATTTTTTAACTTCAGATTTTGAGGCGAGTTCGCGAAGTGGGTGAGCACAGACTATTAGTATTATTAGGTACATAAAAGTCTCACCATAATTTATGTTATTGTGACGATCGTCGTAATAACATAAATTACTCCGACCACTTTTCACTATTTGCTAATCACTACCCCACTGTTTAAAGCTTTTGTACTTGAAGTGAGTCAAGCTCCACCGCCGTATCGCGGCCGAAAAGCGGCACCATGACTTTGATCTTGCCTTTTTCTTCGTCAACCTCGGCTACCTTACCTTCATAGTCTTTGAAAGGACCATCGATAATCTTCACTGTTTCGCCCGGTCGGATATCTACTTTGAACTTCGCCTCGCGGTCGCCCATCTTCGCCATGATAAAATCAATCTCTTCTTTGGAGAGCGGGGTGGGAGTAGTCGAGTCGGCACCCACGAAGCCGGTCACGCGCGGGGTATTCCGCACCACGTACCAAGAGTCTTCGGTAAGTACCATATCCACGAGCACATAACCCTGGTAGATCTTCTCTTCGATCACGTGCCGTTTGCCGTTTTTGATCTTGATCTTTTTCTCCTTCGGCACGAGCACGTTAAAAATCTTGTCGCTCATCTCAAGCGACTCGACGCGTTGCCGAAGATAACGCTCCACGGCGTCTTCGTAGCCCGAATAGGTGTGTACGGCATACCAATGCCGCTCGCCCGTTTTCATTTCCTTAGTGTTTTTCATAGAGGTACGAAAAAGTAAGAATCCCCCTAACTGCGCTTAAAGAGCAGGAACCATTTAAGCCCCGAGAGAAAAGCAAAATCAAACACACCCAAAAAGAGCGCGATAAAAAGGCAAATGCCGATGACAATCACCGTGAGCCGGATTGTCTCTTCGCGCGTAGGCCAATTTACCCGGCGGAGTTCTTGCCGAGATTCAAAGATAAATAACTTTATTCGTTCAGCCGTACCCATGAATTAATGATAGATTCTACAAGGTATTTTTACGAATGTCCAGTTCTCGACAGATAGTAGTACGTTAGATGTCTAAATTTTTTACCGCCGCCGCGTGCGCATGAATGAATTGCTTGCGCGGCTCAACAGCATCACCCATCAGGATATCAAAGAGTTTATTGGCCTCTTCAGCATCCCGGATATTAATAACTTTCATTTTTCGAGTCGCCGGATCCATGGTCGTTTCCCAAAGCTGTTCGGGGTTCATTTCACCCAACCCCTTGTAGCGCTGCAAATTAATCGTCGTTTTCACCTGCTTTTCAAGCTGTTTATGGATTTCATCGCGTTCGGCATCGCTATAAGCATAGCGCAGTTCTTTGCCGGACTGCAGCCGGTAGAGTGGCGGCTGAGCGATCCAGATATGGCCCTGATCGACGAGCGGGAAAAAGTAGCGGTAGAAGAGCGTAAGGAGAAGAGTTCGGATATGCGAACCGTCCACGTCGGCATCGGTCATGATGATCACCTTGCCATAGCGCAGCTTTTCAACATTAAAGTCGCCCGCGATCGCCGTACCCAATGCCACCACGAGCGCGCGGATTTCTTTATTCAAAAGCATCTTGTCGATGCGCGACTTCTCAACGTTTAAAATTTTTCCGCGGAGCGGGAGAATGGCCTGCGTTCGGCGATCGCGCGCCATTTTTGAAGAACCGCCGGCCGAATCTCCCTCTACAATAAAGAGCTCGCACTCAGCGGGCACGCGCGAACTGCAGTCGGCGAGCTTGCCCGGCAGTTGCAGCCCCTCCAAAGCGCCCTTGCGGAGCACGGTCTCCTTGGCCGCTTTCGCCGCCTTTCTCGCTTTGGCCGCTAAAAGGCATTTTTCGATAATGCGCCGCGCATCCTGCGGCCGTTTTTCCAAAAATTCCTTGAGCGTTTCATTTACTACTGCTTCTACCGCTGTACGCGCTTCGGTGTTGCCGAGTTTGGCCTTGGTCTGTCCCTCAAACTGCAGCTGCGAGTTGGTGATCTTTACCGCAACAATGGCGACCAATCCTTCACGCACATCATCCCCTGTTAAGTTCTCTTCGGATTCCTTTACATAGCCTTCGCTCCGGGCGTAGGCATTCAGCGTCCGCGAAAGCGCCGAACGAAAACCGGTGAGATGCATGCCGCCTTCGGGCGTGACGATGTTGTTCGCAAAACTCAATTCTTTTGGCTCAATCTCGTCGGTATAGACCATGGCGACCTCAACATCGATATTATCCATCACCTTGTGCGCGTGGAATGTCTCTTCCTGAAGCGCCTTTTCGGGCGGCGTCAGGTAATGTATAAAAGAAAGCAGCCCGCCGTCAAAATGAAAGCCGTAATACTTCGGCACGCTCTCCCGGGCATCGATGATCTCGATCCGAATACCCCGGGTAAGAAAGGCCTGCTGTCTCAAGTGATCAACAATATACTTAAGATCAAATTTAATTTCCTTGAAAATTTCTTTGTCCGGCTCGAAGGTAATTTTGGTGCCCGTTTTCTCCGCCTTGCCGTTTTTCTTCACCCCGCCCTTCGGCTTGCCGCGGCTGTACTCCTGCGTATAAATGGCGCCATTTCGCATAACCTCTGCCTTCAGATAAATAGAGAGGGCATTTACCACTGAAACACCCACGCCGTGAAGGCCGCCGGAAATTTTATACGAATCGCCGCCAAACTTGCCGCCGGCATGAAGCGTGGTGAGCACGGTTTCGAGTGCCGACTTCTTTGTCTGCGCATGCGTGTCCACGGGGATGCCGCGGCCGTCGTCGGTGACCGCCACACGATTTCCGGGCAACAACTCAACTTTAATATTCTTGGCAAAACCGGCCATCGCTTCGTCCATTGAGTTGTCGAACACCTCCCAGATAAGGTGATGCAAACCTGCCGTGTCCGTCGTGCCGATGTACATGCCCGGACGCTTCCGAACAGGCTCAAGACCTTCAAGAACGTAAATATCCTTGGCTTCATAGGAGGGCGCGGCCGTGGGTTTCGCCTTTTCCGGCTTGTCTTTTTCTATCGAGCTTTTTGCCATCCTAGTCAATTAAAAACTGCCTGTGTGGGGCCGTTTTATACGTTAATTCGCTCTTATTATAGCAAATATCCAAGGTTAATTCAAAGCCCTCTTGAACCCAAAACCGCCCGGTAGGCGGTTTTGGAATCACTACTCAAACGCCTTTATTTTTTGCCCATAACCTGGTCTTCAAATCTTTTTAAGAGGTGGGTGGCGGTGTCTTTGCCCCCCAGACCGAAGGCAATGCCTCCGGCTATCGCGATCATAGCGATAACACCGGTAATAAGCGTGAGGATAATCTCGCGCGCGATGCCGAGCTGGATGAGCGCGGCAAAGAACCCGAAAATTACGACCGCCCACCAAACGAGCGTGCCCAGAAAATGAGCGGAGCCGAGACGCGCGCTCATGATCGAAGCGGTAACAACGTTTCTAAGGAAGTTACCTAGCACGGCAGCAACGAGCATGATAAGCATCGCCGCAATTACGTTTGGAATATAACCCAATACCTGGTCTCGAAGGAACGTCGAAACCTGCGGCAGCTGCAGAATATCGGCCGTCGCCAAGAGGAAGGCAATAAGCAGGAACCAGTAGACGACTTGGCCGAGGAATCGGCCGGAGTCGAGCCGGATGCCGGCACGTTCTACGTACTCTCCTACGCCTACTTTTTCGAGCCACATATCAACTTTGAGCGAATCAACAACCCGCTCTACCAAAGCGCCGATACCGGAAGAAACGATGAGGCCGATCACAAAGATAATGAGCGCGCCGATAATGCGCGGCAAATAGTCAGCCGCGCCTACCCAGAGCCCCAAGAGCGAACTTACAAGTGCATCGGCAAGTATGTTAAAGAAATTCATATCTTGTCTTGTTTGCTTGAACGTTCGACCTTTCCCGCGCCTCTCATGAAACGCGGTTTCCTTAAGTATAGCAAGTTGGCTACGCCGCCATCGATTTTTTCCGAAGCCGCGTACTTCATCCAGGCTGCCGATGCATCACCGGCGAGATGTATGTTTTGAAGCTAGGCGCGCCGGGCCGTCTTTCTTCTTGCCATGCAGCGTGCCAAAAACAGCAAATATAAAAGCCACCACGGTCGCAAAGGTAATAAAAAATATGGAAAGAACAAGCGAGGAAGCAAACGTATCGGCGCCAGCGCTTAGCAAAGCATAGGTGACCGCAAACGGCAGATACCCCACAAGCCCCACAATCGCAATTTTTAGCGCGGCGGCGCTGAACTTGTTCGTCGATGCTCTGCCCGTGCCGAACAAAAAAAGCATAAGGCCCAAGGGCACGCCGCCAATCGAAAACGTAAAAAAGTTATTCGCTTCAGGAAAGGCGCTGCTCCAGACCCATACGCCAAGCGACGGGAGCGCCAGAACGATATAGAGCGCACCAACGGCTTTATAGAAAAGATGGCTCATCAATTACATTATATGATTTTTTGAAAAGTATTCGAGGAGTTTCGTTTTAAGCTCAGAATAATTTTCATAGATAACCACCTCGTCGGATATGCCCCGAAGCGCTGCCGGCAGATCTTCATACCCCGAGCTCAGCGTCACCACCGGCCTGCCGGCCTGAAACGCGCTGCCTGCCTCAAAAATACCGTTTGGATTTTCACCGTCCCAATCAACTAAAAGACAATCGGCACGAGCAATCTTCTCGCGCGCTTCTTTGAGCGTGCCGCCGACTTGTTCGATAAAGTCGTCAGTTTCACCACTCTCCTCTCTGCCTGTGGGCGCGGAAAGATAGACCTCGGGACCCATGTCCGCAATCATTTTGGCGAGGATGTCCTGATGATCGCGTTCTTCACGGCTCTCCGCGTTTGAGACGATGACAACTAACTTATCCATCTGGATTATCCTATCATTCAAAAATGGATAAAAAAAGATCGCGTAGGACCATGTTTCAGATCGGAGCGACCAGGACTGCGTTTGGGCGGAGAGCATTACGCTCTTCATTTCATAGAGGCTTGTGCGCCTCTGAAGTAAGTGAAAAAGTTGTCAGTGAACCGAATTAAGCATAGCAGTCTCGCCCAATTCAGCAACCATGGCTATGTGGATAAACATTTTTGAACCGGGTACTCTAAGCCAGTTGGCACAAGCTTCTAGAATGGAAGCATATGTACCAACTCAACCAGGTTCCGTCAGAGAAGCAGATTAGAAAGTTCCTGCGAAGGATCGTATTCGGAAAGAATGTATTTTGTCCGCAGTGTCGA
>JBGOTK010000047.1:0-6773 GCA_041476445.1 Minisyncoccia bacterium
GAGAAGGGCTGGCTCGCCACGCCGTCAATGAGCAGTTTTATATACACATTGCGCTTCTCAAGATTCACGAGATCCGGCGCTTCAAACTGAGGCGTAAATTCTTTTTCCAAAAACTCGGCGTCAAACGCGCCCACACGGAAGGACACGATTGTACCGACGTTCCCAAAAACTGCCGGCCGCACTTTTTCATCAAGCTGCTCGATGTACTGGTGTGCCAGAATAAGGCTTAAATGGTATTTGCGGGCTTCGGAAAGAATGCTCGCGAAGGAATCGGTAGCGAAGTTCTGAAACTCGTCCACGTAGAGAAAGAAGTCTTCGCGACCCTCTTCGGGCAGATCAACCCGGCTCATGGCGGCGAGCTGGATGCGCGAAATGATCATCGCGCCCAGAAGCGCCGAATTGTCCTCACCGATTTTTCCCTTCGAAAGATTGGCGATGAAGATCTTTTTCGTGTCCATAATCTCCCGCATGTTGATCGCCGAGTGGGGCTGCCCGATGATATTGCGGATTAATGGATTCGATACGAATTGGCCGATTTTATTCTGAATGGCCGCGACCGCCTCTGTTTCAAAGCGCTGGGAATAGCGAGCGTACTCATTCTGCCAAAAGGCTTTGATGACCGGGTCTTTCAGGCCTTCCACAATTTTTTTCCGATAGTCCGGTTCGGAAAACATGCGCATGACGCCGAGAATCGTCGTGTCTGGATACTCAAGCATCGCGAGGAGGGTGTTGTTCAAAATGTACTCCATGCGCGCCGACCAGGCGTCTACCCAGATTTTTTTAAACACACCCATAATGCCCGAAGCGATAAGGTGCCGGAATTCAGAAGAAACTTTTTCGAGCGGGTTAAACGCAATCGGAAATTCCGAATCGGCTGGAGAGAAATAAATCACGTCATCCACCCGGTCTTCGGGGATGTAGTCGAGCATAGCTTCGGCAAATTCGCCGTGGGGATCGACAATGCCAACGCCCTTGCCGGATCGAATGTCGTTTATCGCCATTACCTCAAGGAGCTTCGATTTACCCGAGCCCGTCTTGCCGATGACATACATGTGCCGGCGACGGTCGTCCGTCTTGATGCCAAATTTAACCGCCTTGCCCCGGAAGGTAGTGAGGCCGAATATATTCCGCTCCTCTTCGATAAGCGCCATGATAGTATTGTAGCCTGTTCGCCTACTCTATGGGTAAATTGGCCGGCGGCTCCGACTTTTTCGCCTCGATGCGCTGGAGCCGCGGCGCCTTCACTTTCGTCGTCGGAAAGTGGTAAATCGACGCCAACTCCTCGGTATTCATGACGATCGTCTGAAAACCGAAGGTGCGCGTAATATAAAGAAAGTACAGACGTTTTTTTCTCATGAGCGCTTTAAATTTTTTAAATACCCACTTCCCTTTGGTTTTAGTAGCTTTGTCGATCTTGAAACCATTTAAGTTTTGCGTAGTAAACTGACTGAGCATGCCGATGATGAGCGAGTTATTGACGGCGGTAAATCGATCCCGATTATCGATACTCATGTAGCGGAGCGTAGTTTTGAACCCAGGCTTGCCAGCCTTCTCTTCAATCGCCTTCACTACATCGCGCTGATTCGGGGTTAGGGTAGGGACTCTCTCGCGTTCCTCTTTGACCGGCGGTGCCGGCTCGGCAGTGGGATTCGTAATGGTACTCAAGACCACCGAGAGGGCCGAAAAAAGCGTGTCGAAAATGCCCGGCGATACTTTGGGCTTTTCACCCATTAGCTTTCTAACCTCGGCATCGCTCAGTTTTTTCCAATCATCTTCAATCGGCTCAAGAAGGAGTTGAATCCAGATCATTTCTCCCTCTTTTAAGTTCGACATGCCTTCGCCAATAATACCCATCGGATCAACCCGCCGATCCTCATCAAGATTTTCAAAATATTCATAGGTGCGAATGGGGTAGGCGCTCGGTTTGATGAATACTAAATCGAAACCAAACAGGTCGTAGGTTTTATTCGGCAACTGTTTCGGCAACAGTTCGGTATAATCAGATACCTCTTTGATTTCTGCCTCTGGATAATGACCATATATGGCGGCTTCAATAAGCCGGCGCTCGCCTTCCCCGCAACGGATGAAGAAATAGACGCCACCGGCATAGCCGACAAGTTCAAAACTTACCCAAGGCACCACCTTGCCATACCACCATTTTTCGTAACGCTTCACATCGGTATCAATGCCGTGAAGCGCGACGAATACCTGTTCCATAGCTTTAGGCGTACGCAAGACCTCTTTAGGAATACGCACTTCAAGCTGTACCCACTTAATGTTGCCGATGTAACCGCTTCGAATGTAAAAGAGCCAGAAATATTTGGTAACTTCCCACATGAAAACCGGCGCCACAAACCACCAGGTGGCTTTGAGTATGAGCCACATAAAGCCGAATACACCGATAAGCGGGCCAAAAAGTTCGGCAAACATATTAAAAGGAAAGTATGGGGAACGGAAGACTCTGAAAACGCATATGTTTTCAGAGCTATTATAGCATGAGTCCCGCTAAGCGGGGCGGGACTCAGCAGAAGCACTAGGCCTGATGGGTGCTGTAGCGCCCGTCCTCAAGTCGCTGAAACAGCTTCTTGTTCTGAAGGTTTAAGAGAATCGTATTCTCCTTGAAGAGACGCTCTTTTAAAACCAATTTGACGAGCTCGGTCGGGTGCTGTGGGCCCTCATTCTTCAAAATCTTCGAGATTACTTCGCGGGCAGTGCCGGGCGTAAACCCGTGTTCGCGCAGCCCATAGATGCCGCGGCCAACCAACACAAAACGCTCGTCCTTAATTAGTTCGTTGTGCGCGGTCGAGGCATGGACTTTCTTATCGTCAAAACGGCGCGACTTAATAAGTTCGGCAATCTCGCGGAAGTGAAGCGGTTTCTTCGCTTCTTTGAGTATGAGGTAGGCCCGATCGCGCACGGTCTTTGGGTTGATTTCCGGCCAATCAGTTAGCCCGAAATCGCCGTAGATGCTCGTACCAAATTTCTTTGAGATGGAGAGGTAGTTCATGCCGACGCCCTCGGACGCGGTGAACTCTCTCGAAAGTGCAGGCAAGAGCGCCGGAAAGTTGCGGGCGTGCAATACTTCCTCTTTGTGCTGCGCAAGATACTTACCCGCCTTGTCGATCAAGTTCTGGGCAGCTTCACGGTTCTTTTCGCCGCGATACCAGTAGTCATGGAAGTCTTTATCCTCAGAATAAAAACCAAACGAGCCATCCATTTCCAATAGGAAGCGGAGGGGTAACTCGCCGATTTTTTCCCCAAAGTGACGCTCAAGTGCTTCGCGGATTACCGTCTCCCTTTTGATGCCGCCCGCGCTTTCGAGTTCAGAATGGAGGTAGTCGAACACTTCTTTGCCGACGCCGGAGTGAATGCGTTTTCGAAGAGCGACAAAAGCAGCCTCTTCGATCTGCCGAATGCGCTCTCGGGTTACGCCATACTTCTCACCAAGCTCAGCCAGGGTCACTCCCTTCTTGCCGCCCTTGTGATCAAGCGAAAAACGCTTAACGAGCACCATCTTTTGGCGGGGCTGTAGGTCTTTGATGAGTTCCTGAATTATTGAGTCGAAACTTGCCATAGTTAATTCGTTATATAGCTTAACATATATGCCCCTAATAAGTCAATATGCGGGCACCATCCCTCAATAGGCCTCATTTTTTATGCCTTTTTCCCCAATCGTGCCATACGGTAAGGAGAGGGCTTGCCACGAATATCGACGAATATACTCCGGCTACGACCCCGACTAAGATCGTAAGAATGAAGTAGCGCAACGACTCCGGGCCCATGAGAATCAGCGCCACGAGGACGATTATCAGGGTGAGTGAGGTATTGAGCGATCGGGCGAAGGTTTCATTCACGCTCGTGTTCACGATTGGATTCAAATCGTATCGATTTTTCGCCTTCAAGAGATTTTCCCGGATCCGGTCAAATACCACGATCGTGTCGTGCACGGAAAAGCCCATGACGACGAGTAGTGCCACGATAAAATTGGTATCGATTTCAACACCAAAGCGCTGTCCGAGAAACGCGTAGAGCCCGGCAGGAATCGCCACATCATGCACAAGCGTAATTAGCGTCACGATGCCGTATTTCCAGGAACTCACCGGTGCTGAGACTTTTCGAAAGGCGAAGGCGATATAGAGCGAGATCGCGACCATGACCATCACGAGAGCGATCAAGGCATTGCGCCGGAGCTCCTCCCCAATCGCCGGTCCGATTGACTGGAATGAGAGCTCCCTCGCGGTGTCAAACTTGGTCTTCAACTTTTCCAAGAAATCCTGGTGGTCGTTTTCGCTTATGCTTTCAAACCGCACAAAGCGGTCAGTGGAGTTTGTTTCAGTGACAATCGCTTCATGTTTAAGATCGCTCGCGAAATAACTCCGCAATGCATCCACGCTTGGCGCCTGATCGAAGTGAAGGCTCCAGAGCGTGCCGCCTTTGAAATCAATCCCCTCGCGAAAGCCGAGGATGAAAATCGCCGCGATACTCGCTACCACGAGCAAAAGCGAGGCACCGAGGAATACATAACGCTTGCCGATGATATCCATACAGGGTAGTGATTAGCGAATAGTGATTGGCGAATAGTGTATTGAGAATGGGGCTGCGTTTTGTTTCATATATAGTTACGAATTACTGGTTCTTATGTCCATCGGCTTACTATTTTTCACGAACGCCCGGAGCAGCGTCCGGGTAACCGTAATCGCCGAGAACATGCTGAGCAGCACGCCAAGCAAAAGCGTGAGCGCAAAGCCGCGCACAAAGCTCGAAGTGTAGTAGTAGAGAATAACCGCGGTAATGATAGTTGAGATATTAGAGTCCCTGATAGAAGTCCAGGCACGTTTAAAGCCTTCTTCAATGGCCGAGGTGCGCTGAAGACCACGAGCCAGCTCCTCCCGGGTGCGCTCGAAAATAAGGATATTCGCGTCTACCGCCATGCCGATCGAAAGGATAAAGCCGGCGATGCCTGAGAGCGTCATGGTGACACCGAAAAGTTTGAAGATGCCGAGCGTGAGACAGATGTAAATGCATAGCGCGACTCCTGCCCAGACGCCAAATGAGCGGTAGTAGATGAGCATAAAAAGTATGATCGCGAGCGTGCCCACGATGCCAGCGTAAATCGCGTGTTTGAGCGAATCCGTGCCGAGCGAGGCACTCACCGTTTGCTGGCTGATCAGACTTACGGGTGCGGGCAGGGCGCCGGCATTGAAGAGGCTCACAATTTGCTGGGCGCCGTCCAAAGTAAACTGGCCGGTAATCACCGCGTTCCCGCCCGCAATTTTCTGCTGCACCGTGGGCGAGCTGATAAGATCCCCATCGAGAAAAATGGCAAGTGGCTTCCCAATATTTTTAGCCGTGAGATCTTCAAAAAGTTTCGCTCCGTCGCCATTAAAGGTGATGTTGATGACGGGCACCCCTGTTTGCGGATCCGTACCTACTCGGGCGCTCGTGAGATACTTACCGGTGAGGTCGGTCGCGACAAACGCGGTTGACGTTCCCTCCCCCTGCACCTCGCGGAAATTAAGGAGGGCTGTCTTGCCTATCTGGTCGATCGCCTGCTTTGTGTCCTTCACGCCCGCCAAATCAACCACGATGCGGTAAGAGAGGCCCTCTTTGGCGGTAAAAACTTGCGGCTCCGAAACACCAAAGGCGTTCACCCGCCGCTCCATCACGTCGCGTAGGCCGCTCAAGGTCGCGTCCCGATCCTCCGCTGGGACATTTTTCATATCGACTTCATAGATAAGGCTTGAGCCACCCACGAGATCGAGTCCCAAGTGCCAGGGCGAGTGATTAAAACCAAAACCCAGAGGATATACAAAAACACCCGCGAGAGCGGATAAGATGAGTACGCCGGCAAGAATGAGTATAGTTCGCTGCCTGAGTGACATACGTAACGCCCATTAATTTAGCAAATAAGGAAACGAAATGCAAATAAATCCCGTTAAAGAAAAGTCGCCGCCGCTCGCGACTGAAGTCGTGCCTTGGTACGGCGTTCTTTAACGGGATAAATCAAAACCGCCCCGATATATATCGGAGCGGTTTCTTTCCCAGCCTCTAAAAAATTCTGATTGAAGAATGCTTTAGAGGATGGGGGAGGGGGTGGGCTGGAGATGTCCAGGCGTAGTTTACGGTACGCTGGCTCATGCCATTGCGCGGCATCCCCTCCTCCGGTGTCCTGAGTGGCGGCCTCTATGGGCCGTGCCGCTTTTGTCAGCGGCATCAGTGGCGCCCAATGGCGCCTCCTCGCGAGTTTATGCGCAGTCTTTGCTGGCCTCTTGTTCTGGGCCGACTTGCGCAAACCGCGAGGCAAGTGCGTGTGGCCCTGACGGAGCTGGTTTTATCCAGACTCCCCCAGAGGCACCTCTACAGCTCGCCAGTCGGGTAGAAGAACAGACGCATCGTGCGTGTTCCCCCTTGGTGTGAAGGTGACGTCGTGCAGCCGGGAACGGCTCTTTGTGAATCATATGCGCCGGTCCCTGACTTGCACAGACAGATGTTTGCTACAAGGAACTGTTTAGGGCGGACCTCGTGTTTTTTGCGGCATCAAGCCTCCAGCTAGCGAAGAAGTACTGCCCCTACGCTTGGCCTCTCGGACCTCGGCAAAGCACCTGCTTCACCTCAGCGTACTTGTATATATTAGCATACCTTGTAAATATAGTCAAGGGCTCAAAAATGCCTGCAAAATTAGCGAAAAACAAACCTAAAACACGCCTGAACTCAGGCGTGTTTTAGGTTAACCCTCAAAAAACTTTCTTAGGGGTGCACGATAAACCAAACAC
>JBGOTK010000048.1:0-6730 GCA_041476445.1 Minisyncoccia bacterium
AATAATCTCGGCGTATAGTTCCTTATCGTCTCTGCCCCTCTAATTGATCCGGCGAAGTAGATTTTCATATATTATTTCTCTTTTATGATTAATAAACGGCGGATATAAATATCTCGCGGCGAATGAAGGAAATCTCCAGGAAAATCAAACCATACTCTCTTGAATGTCACGAGATCAAGTTTATTAATTCTTCCCAACTCTGGGTCTTGTAAGTATATGTATCTTTTATCGATTCCCACTACAACCGAATAATGCCCGTCGGTAAGAGAAAACCAGTCTACAATTACTGGAATACCCTGTTTCAAATAGCGCCAGATATCTGAAAAAGTAGCATGGTCTTTGAAGCTCCCCTGAAATCCGAGCTTGTGTGCAGCTTTAAGCAATCCCGGAGCCTCTACTCCATTCTTGCGACTGGCACCAGATAAGCGTGCCAACTCTTTTTCGCTTTTTCTGACCCCATAATATTCAAGTACCATCTTAAGTGAAGCTGGGCCGCAGTACCCTGGGGTTTCACGAAACGGTTTAACTTTTAACATATTTGTGCCCCGACGAGGAATTGAACCTCGATCTTATCCTTAGGACGGATCTGCTTTATCCGTTAAGCTATCGGGGCATCATTGTAAGATAACATTGTTACCCTTCGGGTGATCCCCCCGCAGGGGAAGTTACGAGGGGAAAGGTATTCCTTTTGTACCATACCTTTATCCACTTGTCTTCATTCTCGCCTTGCGTTAAGGTATATACACAATTTAAAGAATCTATCGGGGAAAGAGGTGAAAATCCTCTACAGTGCCGCTACGGTAAGTCCTTCGGGATAAGTCCGATTGCCGATATATTCTGGAATTAATCCTCGCGCAAGGAAAAGAATAGAGTCGAATTCTTTTACCACTCCTTGCCGAAAGCCAGGAATTTTTATTTTATGATCCCGTTAGAAGGCGCGATCGCCTGTAAATTCATATCTGCACACAAAATAATGAAAAGCCGTTTTGTAAAAATTAATAAGCTAGATCGTATTAATCGCGATCTACTTCTAACGGGATGAAGCCAAAACTAATGTACGCTTTGCCTATTATCACTGTCGTCGCTGTCGGCTTTTTTTTCGGCTTCGTTACGGACCGCGAAATAATCCTTAGGACGCATCCGGAAATCTACCAAGCGGCGATCCAAACAGCCGAAACGTCAACCGTAAGCATCATGCTTGACTTTGAGAATGGCGATATCCGCACTCTGTACAATCTACCGGTCGGCCAAAATGAACACTTGCTTCCCCTGCTCGCCCGGGCACTGAAGAAAGAAAACACTGAGATTAAGACCAAAGAATATTCCGGGCTTGGAACGCTGGTCGTGAAGATTGGCAACAAGGAAAACGGCGGAGGCAATGCGTATTGGCAGTATTGGGTGAATAACAGGCATGCTGAAGTGGGCGCGGACCAATACGTCGTAAAGCCTGACGACGTCATTGAATGGAAGTTCACTACTTCGGGAGAATAATCTAAAACTATGGCGCTACTCGCACTGCTGCTCGTTATAGGTACCGGAGCCATTCGACTCCTGCCGCATCTGCCAAACTTCGCTCCGGTGGGCGCGCTGGCACTTTTCTCCGGCAGATACTTTTCGAAACGCTGGGGGTGGATGGTACCAATCATCGCCATGGTTTTGAGCGACCTCATAATCGGCTTCGATGGCCTGCGCATGACTATGGTAATCTACGGCAGTTTTCTCGTTACGCTTGGCATGGGAACACTACTTCAAAAGAAGCCGGGCGCGGCAATGGTGGCGCTCGGCACTTTAGCGAGTTCTCTCTTCTTTTTCATGAGCACCAACCTTGCCGTGTGGTTGTTTTCTCCACTCTATCCCAAAACACTTGATGGTCTCTTGTGGTGTTACGCTGCAGCACTACCCTTTTTCCGCAATACCCTACTTAGCGACTTTTTCTATACAACTCTTTTCTTTGGCAGCTACGCACTCTACCAAAAACGCAGCTTTCTTGCCGCTAATTTACAAAAAAAGCCCGTAACGGTATAACTTAATACGTTATCCTGGAGGGTTGGCAGAGTGGTCTAACGCGCCGCACTCGAAATGCGGTTGGGGAGAAATCCCCTCACAGGTTCAAATCCTGTACCCTCCGCTTTGTGTGAGCTTGCGGCTTGCAACTAAAACAAGTTTGGAAAAAATGACGACTAAAACGATATCCATCATTATTGTGGTTGCAATTCTGGGTTTAGCCGGTTATTTCGTATTCATGAAAAAATCGGCCATGGTTATCGCACCTGCCAGTGCTCCGACCACAGCAGAACACGCAGACATTACCTCTTCTACTGCCACGCCCACACCTCGGCAAAACACGGCTCCGTTATCAGATTTGGAGCGCGCGTTCGATCTCGACAAAAAAGACGCCAGTGCCAAAATATATTATTCAGAAAAGTTGGGTGTCGGGTTCACCTACGTACCGAACGCTTCGGGCACAAATTTCACCATAGCAGTCACAGAAACTAATAACAAACTTTATGTACACAAAACTACAGAAGCGCCTGAGACCGGCCAGTCGATAGAGGTTTTTGAGAAAGACGCTGCGCTCACCCTGGAAGAAGGCCTAAGGGCACACTTTCTTACCAAGAGTGATCCCAAAAACTGTTTTCCAAAAACTCTCTCCACCAGCTTGCCGAACTACGCCGCCGCCGGCATTTCTTATCCGCCGAGCGATGACCCAAATAATCCCTCAAAAAACAGCGATAAGTGCCCGGCTTATTATACGGACTCAAGCATAGGTTCATTCATCCAGTTTTTTCTTATGAATAAAAACGTACCGAATAAGTTTGTCTTCGTGAGAATCGGTCAGGAATTTATTATTACCGACGGTACCAATAAAAATGGGGTGCCCTACAGCTGGAGCCACTCCATACGCATTTTAAAATAGCGGTCTGCTTACGACTCATTGGGCAAGATTCTGAACTAAATCGCCGCCAATCAGGCTCTGCTGAGCAACGGCTCAACCTGAGTCCAATATTCCTGCTGTACCGCAAGCAGGTCGGCCGGTTTTTTATCATACCATTCGCCGCCCTGAGGTATACTCTCAAATGCACACTTAAGTAACACTGAACAGTCATGAAATCTGTTATGCACCGGGTGGTTCACGGCAACACCAAAGGGCTCAGCGGCGGTTACATCAATCTTTACCTCTCTCTCGGCGCAACGCCTGGCAGCTTGAAGAAATGTCTCGCCGGGAGCAAGGTAAGAACCGGGGAAATGGGTGCCTTTAAAATATGCATCGTCCCGGCGTGTGAGAAATACCTTGCCGTCGCGAATTAAAACAAGTTCGATGCTGGTAGGCACCGCGCGACTCATTACCGTAAGCCATAGCGCCGCGGGAATATGCGGCGCGGGAGGAATGATTTCTTTAAAAAGCTCATCGAGCGAGCGCCATTCTGTTTCACTAAGCTCGCCGTTGCTTACTTTAAACAGTTTTCGGACTTCGTGGACAAGCCACTCAAATGAATCGTCGGGGGGATTCATAATTTTCCTTTGTTTCAGTATATAATGAATGTATTAGGCGCTCAAAACATAACCTCTCTATATGAAAGAAAAATCCCCCATTATCAGTGTCATCAAAAAAACGATGCCCGCTGTTGTTTCAATTGTCATTTTAAAAACAGTCCAAGCGCTCGAGGAAGATCTGGCCAAAGAGAAGGCGAGCCTGCCGGCTGAAACCCTGCCGCTCGATCTGCATAATTTTCAAATCCCCAAGGACGCCATTGATGCGCACGGCATGGTGAAGATAGGTGGCGGCAGCGGCTTTTTAGTAGACAAAAGCGGTATTATTCTTACCAATAAGCACGTAATCGCCGACTCCAAGGCAGAATACCTGGTATTTCTTACCGACGGCAGCCGATATGGAGCCGAAGTACTGGCGCGCGATCCCATTAACGATGTGGCGATTCTGCGCATCAAGCCGGCGAACAGCTTGCCGGTACTCAGCCTCGGCGACTCGGCTAAGATTGAACTTGGCCAGACCGTGATCGCTATCGGCAATGCGCTCGGGATTTTTAGAAATACTGTTTCGCGCGGCATTATCTCCGGCCTCTCACGCGCCATCTCAGCCCAGGCGGAACCGGACTCCCCCATGCAGGAAATGCGCGGCCTCATTCAAACTGATGCCGCCATAAATCCCGGCAACTCAGGGGGACCGCTCGTGAATATTTTCGGCGAAGTTATCGGTATCAACGCAGCAATCGTGTTTGGTGCCCAAAACATAGGTTTTACTATTCCAGTAAATGCCGCCAAACGTGACTTGGCAGACTTAAAAAAGTTCGGCCACATTAAACGACCCCTGCTTGGCCTCCGATATGTAACTATCGATGAAGATATGAAGGATAAAATGAAACTGCCGGTAGACTACGGCGCGCTGGTAGTTAAGGAATCGCATTTCGACGAAAGCGTCATTACCGACTCCCCCGCTCATCGCGCAGGCATTCGCGACAAAGACATTATTCTCGAGGTAGACGGCCAGAAAATTAATACCGAAAATACCATTCAAGACTACCTGGAGGGCCGCAAAGTGGGCGATGAAATTACCCTCAAGGTATTGCGGAATAATTCACATTTTGATGCTAAGGTAATGCTGGCAGAGAGAAAGTAGCCGACGCGCGTTCGCTCTTAGTACAAGTACCGACGAACGCGGTGCTTATTTCACCATCTCATGACCGTTAAAGAACTAGTCCAAACACAACCACGCAGCATCATCGCCAAGGCGTATGAATTCGCGCGGCGGGCCCATGCGGGCCAAAAGCGCAAGAACGGCGAGGCTTATTTTTCACACCTCGTCGCAGCAGCCAACAACGTTCTTGCTTGGAACCTTGACGAACAATCCGTGGCAGCAGCTCTCCTCCACGACACCGTAGAAGACACGGCGACAACGCTTGACGATATCAAGCGCGAATTCGGCGATGAAGTGGCCTTCCTCGTAGACGGCGTCACTAAAATCGGCCGTATTAAATATCGCGGCGTCGAAGGTCAGGTGGAAAATCTCCGCAAAATGCTTTTGGCTTTGAGCCAGGATATCCGTGTTGTTTTAGTGAAACTGGCCGATCGCCTGCACAACATGCAGACCTTGCAGTATGTGCCGCGCGAGAAACAGAAACGGATTGCCTTGGAAACTATGGAGATCTACGCGCCCCTCGCCTATCGATTAGGCATGCAGGACCTTGCCGGCACTCTTGAAGATCTCGCCTTCCCGTATGTATATCCCAAGGAACACGAGTGGCTCGTGAGCGAAGCGAAAATGGCCTACGAAAAGCGGCGTACCTTCCTCGAAAAAGTTGCGCCCGTCATCCGCGCGGAGCTCGCCAAAGAGAAAATCATGCCGATTGAAATTGGTGCCCGCGCCAAACACTATCTAAGCCTTTACAAGAAACTTCTTAGGCACGACATGGACCTTTCAAAGATCTACGATCTTGTGGCGATGCGCATAATTGTACACTCCATCGAAGAGTGTTACGGAGCACTCGGCATCGTCCATAAGCTCTGGCCGCCACTTCCCGGCCGCATCAAGGACTATATCGCCATGCCTAAACCCAACGGCTATCGCTCGCTCCATACCACTGTTTTCTGCGAAGGCACGCCGCTTGAAGTACAGATCCGCACCGAGGAAATGCACCACGAGAACGAATACGGTATTGCGGCGCATTTGCTCTTTAAGCATTCTGTGGACTCCCTAAGCAAGCAAAAGGCGGTGCAATCGGCCAAGGAGTTCGCGTGGATCGAACAACTTAGAAACTGGCAGAAGGATTTTTCAAGCGAAGACGATTTTTTGCAGTCATTCAAAATAGATTTTTTAAAAGACCGCATTTTTGCCATTTCACCAAAGGGAGAGGTCATCGATCTCCCCTACGGAGCTACCCCGGTGGACTTTGCCTACCACATCCACAGCGAAATCGGGAATAGCTGCGCCGGCGCCCGTGTGAACGGCAAAATCGTGGCGCTTGATTATCAGCTCCATTCGGGAGATATTGTGGAGATTGTCACCCAAAAAAATAAAAGACCGTCGGAATCCTGGCTCGATTTCGTAAAAACCTCAATGGCCAAAAGCCATATCCGAAGTTCCATGAAGACGTCGCAAAGCCTGGCTTCGCTCCGCAAGTCTCCCACCCACACTGAGTTCAAGATTGTAGCCGATGCCCGTGTAGGGCTCTTAAAAGACATTTCTACTATCATCTCGCGATCTCATATTCACATGGCATCCGTAAACGTACATCAAAACGGCAAATTTTCCGTTCTTAAGATTGTCTGCGAACTGCTGGGCAAGGACAAAGCTGAAAAGATCGCCCTGAAAATAAAGGCGGTAAAAGACGTAAAAGAGTTGAGCTCATCTCAAAAGTAATTCCCCTGAGATAAGCTCTATACTATAAACTCGTCTGATTCCTCGTCCGGATCGGGTTCTTCTTCAGCCTCCTCTACCTTGTCTTTGGCTTCGGCAAGCCGCTGCATTATATGCTGCAGTTCCTCGGGCGAATAAAAACTGATCACAATCTTGCCAGTTTCGCCGCTCTTTTCGACTTTGACCGGCGCATTAAAGAACAGCTCGAGTTGTTCGCGCGCGTGCAGTGTTTCAGGGTCGTCTTCGCCTAAGGCATCTTGCCACTCATGAGCTTCTTTAGCCCTTGGCTCGGCATCTTTGATCCGGGATTTCAGTTTGCGAACGCTCAGTTTATTGGTGACCAGATCAGCAAATAGT
>JBGOTK010000049.1:0-6674 GCA_041476445.1 Minisyncoccia bacterium
GTCCTGATTGGCCAGTAAGTCATCTACATCCTTATATTTGAGGTAAGAAAGCAGATTCTTGGGCGGTCGAGCGGTAAAAATCGCTTTAATATGGTCTTTTTTAAGAAACATGCCCTTGCCAACGCGAGCCATCTTCTTCGCAAGCGAGGCAGCTTTCTCAAAGTTATCCCTGCCCGGTTCGTCTGCTAATACCTTATTGAGCTCCCGCTCCTGCCAAAAGAGCATGTCACGAAGAGCGCTCTGTACACGGTGCGCATCCTCCCCTTTTGAATTAATGCTCACGAGCAGTGCCGCTACCGCACCTTCATTTTTTTCTAGCAACTTTTCAAGTATGCCCCTCGTACCAAGTCGCTCCGTCATGGCAGCATCAAGCCCCTCAAGCAATTCAGTGGACACACCAAGGGTCCGGGCAAGTTTCTCGAGTGATTCAGCCATATGAAAATTAACTTCCCTACTTCATACCCAGTGCTTCTTTCACTTTGTCCGTGACTTCAGAAATCTTCCAATTCGATTTTATGAGATAGCCGTAGGCATTCCCTTTAGTTGCCTCGACAATTTTTTCAGTCTCGCCATAGTTGGTAAGAAAAATAACCGGCACTTTTTTGCCCTTCGGATCCTCGCGGAGCCTGAGGAGCATGGTAAGCCCGTCCATCTTGGGCATTACGACGTCAAGTAAAACAATATCCGGCTTCGCCTGGAGTGCGAGGGCAAGGCCGTCTTCGCCATTTGGCGCAACCAGCACCTCAAACTTTTGCGACTTAAACTCATCGGCTAACGCTTCCCTCACCGGCGCCTCGTCCTCAACGATAAGGATAGTTTTTTTGTCGGCCATAATTATACGGCTTATTTTAACAAAAAATGCCTAAACAAGCGACTTTTCAGCGGTTTTCGACTTCACTCCCGCCCTCGGCAAGGTAAAGAAGAAAGTAGAGCCCTTGCCTTCTTCCGAGGTAAACCAGACCTTCCCACCAGCCCAGGCAAGCGCCGAGCGCACAATATAGAGTCCTAGTCCCGTGCCGTCAGGTTCGATTTCCTTCACGTTGTCTGCCCGAAAGAGCTTGGTAAAAATCTTATCCTCCTGTTTCTTAGGTATGCCGCAGCCAGTATCGGTCACCGACAGGGTGAGCGTGTCCTTATCCATAATCGCGCCAATCGTAATCGTGCCGCCGGCGGGCGTGTATTTCAGTGAATTGGAAATTAAATTTTGGAAGGCTAAATGCACGATTTTCGGATCAGCGATAAGCGTAGGAATGTTTTTAAAATCAGGCTTCATAATATTCATCTTTTTCGATTTTATGAGCGGGCCTTGTTCCGTGAGCACCTCTTTAAGAATCAACTCGGGGTTCACTGTGGCCAGTTGGATCACAAACGTACCGAGATCAATGCGCGAGACACTAAGAAGCGCATTCACCAAATCAATCATCCGTCGGTTCGCCTCGTAGATTTGCATGAGATATTTTTTCTGATTAGGCTTCAGTTCCCCCACGTCCTTGCCCAAAAGCCGTTCCGTATACCAGCTGGTAATCGTAAGCGGCGTGCGCAACTGGTGCGAGGCAAGTGAAACAAACTCGCTCTTCGCGCGATCCACCTCAAGCTCACGGGTTATGTCGCGGAAAACGAGAATTACCCCTAAAGGTCCCCGGTTTTCGACGGGCGCAACAGAAAACGCCGCCGGGAACATGCTGCCGTTCGGCCTCATAAAATAATATGAGCCCACTTTTTTCTTGCGGGTCGCGAGCGCTATTTTGATCGGATGCTCACCCTCGGGAATAAGCCGCTGTCGTTCATCCTGAATCTGGAACAACGAATGATACGACTTATGGATCGAATCCCGGGCCTTGATGCCCAGCATCTCCTCGGCGGCGCGATTCACCACATACGTCTTACCGTCCTCACCCACTGCAATCACGCCGTCGGCAATGCTCGCGAGAAACGCTTCGTCCCGGGTTTTCTCCTCTTCCATTAAGTCGCGCTCCTTTTGGAGATCATCCGTTACCTGAAGCAGTGCTCGCCGCGAGTCGTCGAGTTCCCGGATCACATCCGCGAGCGCCTTGTTTTTACTCACGATGCTGCCCTGGAGTTCTTTAACGGAAGTCTGCTCGCGTAAAAGCATCACGAGCCAAAGGGTGTTAAGCGCCAAAAATATTCCGAGCCATTTCAAAATCACAGGGTGACTAACCGACTCCTGGAACGCAAACATGGTGTACGTTGCCGCGAGAACAATAGCGATCACAAACGTCGCGATCACCAGGTTGCGTTTATTGAATAGCCGCGCCATGCTCTTACGTTATAACGTTTTGCGCTGCGCCTAAAGGCGCGAGACACGCATAGGCAGTCGCGACCAACGCCTATCAGCAAAGCCATGCTTGGTCAGGAGACCCAGTTTCGGGCCGATATGCTCCACTTTCGAGGTGGCGTTCGCGCTGCCGAGCCGTATGGCGTATTCGATCTGTTCTTGACTCCAACTTGTCGCTTGTCGCTTGTCGCTTGTCGCTTTTATAAGCCCCGCCACAAACCCGGAACCGAAAGCGTCGCCCGCTCCGGTACGGTCCACAATTTTCTTTTCCTTAAAAGTCCCCGCTTTGTAGAGCTTCTCGCCGTCCGAAACCCACACGCCGCGCTTGCCGTCACTCATCACGTTTATGCCGGGCGAGAGGGCATGGAGTTTCCGAAAAAGCAGTTTTTCATTTTTAAACGACCCGCCGGTCATGAGCGCCGCTTCAGCGCGATTCACGATCACGACTTCGATATCCTTAAAAAGCGGCGCAAGCTCTTTGCGCTTCGCGAGTTCCCGTCCGCCCGGATTGTACGCGACGCGGATACCGTTCTTTTTTGAAAACATGACGATCTCCTTGAGGAGCGCTACGTTGCCGGCAAGCGATGAAATATAAAACCACCGCGTCTTCAGCTTCCGCCAGGGCATATCGGCAGGGCTGAGCATTTCGGAGGCGCCGCGATGCACAAGAATCGTCCGCTCCCCTCCTTCGGGATGCAGCAAAAAAGAAATGCCCGTGCGCACGCCGTAATGAACTTTGAGATATTCGGCGTTCACTCTTTCGCGTTTCAGTTCATGCACAATAGCGGTGCCCGACGGATCAGAGCCTACCGAAGCCACCACCGCTGTGCGGAGATGTTGCCGCGCGAAGGTAACTGCCGCGTTCGTTGCGCCACCGCCCGTATCAAAATGAGGTTCGTCGATCTCGAGCTTGGCGCCCAATGCCATGGCGAGCGCCCTGCCTTCGGCTGCCCGACTGCTTTTCTCCGTCCAAAAATCGCGGCTTTTTATAAAAATGTCGCGCGTTGCCGTGCCGATCGTGATAACGTTGTACATCCCTCTCATTATATAGCCCGCCTCAGCGAACCGCCGCTTCATCTCATAGAGGTGATGCACTATGCGTGTCCTTCCCTGCCGCATAATAGATTGGTCCTCTTAATGTTTTCCAGCCGACGTCTCGAAATGCTGGCTGAAGATTTTTAAAATATCGAACTTGCTTATCACTCCGTGCAACACGCCCTCCTTATCCACTACCGGCACCAGTACGACCCGATGATGATCGCACAGCACCCGCACCATTTCCTGAAACGACGTATCTTCCAAAAATACAATCGGCTCCCGGTTCATGATATCGCCGACTTTCATCTTCTTGAGGCCCTCGGTAACATTCTTGAACGCCAGCTGCTCATCAACATCAACGGAAAGCTCCACCATCATTTTTTCGAAGGTGGGGAGGTAGAGCGATAGTCCATTCACCAAAAGATCATATTCCGTAAGTATCCCGACCACTTTTTTGGCATCGTCAACTACGGGAACCGCATGAAAACTCTTTGAAGCCATGAGGGCGTGGGCGTCATACACCGATAGTTCCTGCTTTACCGAAACTGGTGCTGACATAAGACCTTTGGCTGTTGGATTGGGCATACCGGGTAGTAGAAATTCGATTGTTGGATTATATGCCGCGTAGCGAATCGAATTTTCACTACCCGGCATAACTCACTATATCATTTCTTTTTAATAACTCGTTTTACCGCCTCTTTGATCGCTTTCGCATCCATCCCGTACTTCTCGATAAGCGCGGTGGGTGGACCTGATTCACCGAAGGTATCTTGCATGCCAATGAATTCCATGGGTGTCGGCAGATGTTGCGCCAAAACTTCAGCTACCGCCCCGCCAAGTCCGCCCTTCACCTGGTGCTCCTCAACCGTCACCACTGCACCGGAACGTTTCGCCACCGCGAGGATCGCTTTTTCATCGAGCGGTTTAACCGTATGCAGATTTATCACTTCAATCTGGATTTTTTCCTTCTCAAGCTCGCGTGCAGCTATAAGTGCATTATACATTAAGGGTCCGGCTACGAAGAGCGTGCACTCGGGCCGCTTGTTTTCCCAAAATGTCTCGGCTCGGCCTGGTGCGTACGGTGTGCTCTCCGTTGTAATGACCGGCGTTTTCTCGCGGCCCAGCCTTAAATATACCGGACCCCAGACATGTGCCGCAGATTTCGTAGCTTTTTTGGCTTCAATCGCGTCGCACGGCACAAACACCTTCATATTCGCCATTACCCGCATGGTCGCGATGTCCTCGATCGCCTGATGCGTTGCCCCATCGGGGCCAACCGAGATGCCGGTGTGCGCACCCACGATTTTTACATTCGAGTCGTTATAGGAAATAGTCGTGCGGATCTGTTCCCAATTTCTGCCCGGTGAAAATGTGGCATACGAAGAAATAAAAGGAATTTTTCCTGAAATACCAAGTCCCGCAGCAATCGTTGCCAGATTCTGTTCAGCCACGCCAACCTCAAAAAATCGCTCCGGATATTTTTTAGCAAATGCTTCGGTGCGCGTCGACTCTGTTAAATCGGCGCATAACGCGACTACATTTGCATCCTTATCCCCCGCTTCGACAAGTCCCACGCCATAGCCATCCCGCGTCGGCTTCATCTCAACATCAGCACTAAACAGTTTCGGATTCAATTTGGCACGAGGATTAAGCGGCATTGAATTAATTATAACTTATTTACAATGCGATGGTTTTTACAAGCGTCTCAAGATCGCTCTCAAATTGACTCTCGAGCGCGGGATAACGAGCATCAGTATGTTTGCCGCCAGCATCAAAAGTAACAACGGCAACTACATCTTTTGCTTGGACGGGAATTACAAACGCATGCGAAACATTGCCAACATCTCCGGACGATAGATGAAAGATACTATTCCCCTGTCCCGTTGCGCCAAAAAGCGCGTTGCCGTTACTATAGGCATTAAGATACTCATACTGCCCCGCTTGCGTATTAAATTGGAATGTAATCTCCGGCACAATAGAGTCTGTCCACTTATAATTTTGGTAGCCTTTCGTGATAGTAATGCTTGCCTGTATATCGGATAGTTCAAGCTGGGCGAGCAAGATACGCTCTGGCGTGTCGCGTACCGTCATCGTTCCGGGAAATTTGAATGAGAGTCCGAATCTTTGATTGGTGTGCATCTGCCAATCCCTGGTATCGGTGTAACTTTGATTGCCCTCAAGCTTGGCCTTAAGATCCTGCGCCATTTTTTCGGCATTCATACCCACATCAACAATTGAAGTGCTCGTAGCAGTAAAAGGGCCGAGGCCTTCAAAATTCGCTAGCCCAAAGTAAAAGCTACCTACTAAAAGCACGATAATGCCGACTGATAGCAAAAGACCAATTAAACCAAAACCATATTTAAGATTCGTATTATTGCGCAAATTTGAAAGTACCCAGAATGGCTAATATGTCTTTTCCAGTACTCTGCCCCTGAGGCCAATTAAATGTCGTGCCGATATTTTTGAATATGGTTCCCGGTTTATACGAGCTTTCATCACCGCAGCCGATGCCATGACAACGTTCTGTTTCAAATCTCACAACATACTTTTTTGCGGGGCTTTCAATTAAGACAGTTTCGCCCATCGTGCCGCCCTCTGTGCCAGAAACATCCGCCCATTCGCCGAGCCAAGTTATTAATCCGTTTCCCGCCACATACTCTTTTGGTAGGTATACCGAAGATGGATTATCTTCGTCATAAAAATACCTTTGGTCCCCCGCATATATCCATAGATTATCTTTCAGCAAATACGTAAAAGGCCCTTCCGGTCCGGCGCCAGCACTATAGGTTCGATAATCTACTTTTTCAAGAGAGCTCGGGAAAATTGTAAGTATCAGCACATCAGCAAAGTTTTCTGAACGTCCCGCAATTAAATCCTTGTCGTTTGGCATTGACTCCTCAAAATGAAAATAGTTGGGGAATTTCAACTCAAATCCATATTGCTCATTCCGATATGTTTTCCAGCCTGTAGTGTTTATCCCGAGTGTGGTCGAGGGAAGCGAAGTCGAACTGGTGGAGGTATTATTTTTGATTGTGAGGGAGTTAATTATGGATTCGAGTATACTCTTATCTGCTTCGTTTGCGTTTTCATCAAGATCAAACCAGACTTGAAAATTATTTTTACAAAAACTTCTCGTCATTTCCTTTAGAGGACCAAAGTCTTCGACAATATAACCGCTAGAGTCAAGACTAGAATCGCATCCTTCCTTAAGAGACACCACTAATCCACCTTTGGGTCGAATACCCCCATGGCCATATTCAGAGAAACTTCTAATATCTATGCTGGAACCGTCTTTGTTGTAGTCACTAACATACCAGTTGGCAGGATATTTCACTGAGAA
>JBGOTK010000050.1:0-6616 GCA_041476445.1 Minisyncoccia bacterium
ATAGCGCTGGAGCACCCGCTGTACTTCGCGGGCGGTGTTGTAGTGTTCTTCGCCCACGACTTTAGGGCTCAAGGCTGTCGAGGTGGAAGAGAGGGGATCGACTGCCGGGTAGATACCGATTTCAGTAAGGGGCCGCGAGAGTACGATCGTGGAGTCCAGGTGGCTGAAAGTCGCGGCGGGGGCGGGATCGGTAATGTCGTCCGCCGGCACGAAAATCGCCTGCACCGAAGTAATCGAGCCCTTACTTGTCGAGGCAATGCGCTCCTGAAGCTCGGCCATTTCGGTGGCGAGCGTCGGCTGGTAGCCTACCGCCGAGGGGAGACGTCCCAAGAGTGTAGAGACTTCAAGACCGGCTTGGGAAAAACGGAAGATATTATCGATAAAAAGCAATACACTTCTCCCTTCCTCATCGCGGAAGTACTCGGCCATGGTAAGCGCGGAGAGGCCGACACGAAGCCGAGCGCCCGGCACTTCGTTCATCTGGCCGAAGACAAGGGCAGTTTTACTGAGTACTCCCGAGTCCTTCATCTCATGATAAAGATCGTTACCTTCGCGGGAGCGTTCACCGATACCGGCAAAGATTGAGGCGCCGCCGGACTCTTCGGCCACGTTTCTGATAAGTTCCTGGATGAGCACCGTTTTCCCAACGCCCGCGCCACCAAAAAGCCCCACCTTGCCGCCTTTTACGAAGGGCGCGATGAGATCGATAACCTTAATGCCTGTTTCGAACACTTCCGTTTTGGTGGACTGCTCGGTAAGCGGTGGTGCCGCACGATGAATCGGCCAACGTTTGTCGAAATCGTGTTTCCCGCCGGTCAAAACATTGCCCAAGAGGTCGAATAAGTTGCCCAGCACTTTGGGACCTACGGGCACACTAATGGGTGCGCCCGTATCTTTTACCTTAGCTCCGCGACGGAGGCCATCGGTTGAAGCTAAGGCAATAGCGCGAATCTTGCCTGGTTCAAGATGTTTGGCGACTTCTGCTATAAGCGTTTTACCATCCATTTCTATTTCCAAAGCGTTTAAAATAGTCGGCAGCTTGGCTTCTGCGCCGAAATCAACGTCTACGACCGGCCCGATAATTTGTGTTATTTTTCCTTGAAGCATAGCGGTTAGTATTAATACTATAGTTTTTTATTATTAGCCAGTTTTAAGCGCTTCTGCCCCGGCACTAATTTCCGAAATTTCCTGGGTGATGGCCGCCTGACGTGATTTGTTGAAAAGCAGGGTGAGCTCGTCTTTGAGTTCGCTCGCGTTTTCCGAGGCATTTTTCATCGCGACCATGCGTGCCGAGTGCTCGGAGGCATTAGCTTCGAGGATGAAGTGGTAGATCTGGATCATTACGAGGTGGTCGGTAAGGGTTTCGATCACCGTTTCGGGTGAAGGCTCGATCAAATATTCGAAGGTGTGAGCAAAATCATGTGCGCTGCGTTCCGTTTCGGCATAGCGGCCGTATTCGGGAATAATTTCCTCGGCAACCTTGGCAATAGCCTCGTGAGTCGCGGGCAAGAGATTCCGAACCACTACATCCTGTTGGAGTGTGGATCGGAAATGAGTGGCGACGACAATAACTTTATCCCACGTGCCCGTCTTAAAGCCCGTGATAATCAAATCCGCGAGCGGCTCTACCTCTGTGACTTCAATAAAATCTCCGAATTTGGTGAAGGCTTTTACCGCTGGGGTGCCCCGGCGGTTCAGATAGTCTTCGGCTTTTTTGCCGACCGCAGCAAATATATGTTCACCCGTTTCTTCGGGCTCTAACTCCCTCAAGAGCCGTTCGACTCTCCGCATGACGTTACTGTTTAATGAGCCGGCGAGTCCCCGGTCTGCGGCTACGACGACGATAAGTGAGTGCTTCACTGGGCGGCGTTCCATAAGTTTCGGCGTAATGGGGGTGCGGAGTGTAAGCTCATCCAAAAGTTCCAGCGCCTTAAAGGCATAGGCGCGCGAGGCGAGCGCCACCTCCTGGCTTTTGCGCATCTTGGTCGCCGAGACCATTTCCATGGCCTTGGTAATCTGCGAAGTGTTTTGGACTGCCCGTATGCGGCGTTTTATAGATTGGGTTGATTCCATGGTTGGGGATGAATTAGGAATTGTGAATAGTGAATTGTGATTTCGGGTCTTCTTGTCTCGGTGTTCTATTCATAATTCCTTATTCACAATTCGCTATTCTCGATTTCTCAGAGCGTTGCTTTGAATTTAGCGATGGCATTTTTAAGTACCTCTTCGGTTTTTTCCGCGAGTTCGCCAGAGTCGCGCATGGGTTTTAATACGTCTTCTTCGTGAAGTTTCATTATATACTCGCGGTACTTGGCTTCGATTTCACGGAGCCGCGGAATTGCCAGGTCATCAAAGTAACCGCCAAGCGCCGCGTAGAATACGGCCACCTGCTGCTCAAAGGGAATAGGCGAGTAGTCGTTCTGCTTCAGGATCTCTACAATCATCTGTCCGCGGGCGATTTTTTTCTTCGTTGCTTCGTCGAGGTCGGAGGCGAACTGCACGAAAGCCTGAAGTTCACGGAACTGAGCGAGTTCGAGACGCAACCGACCTGCCACCTTTTTCATGGCTTTGGTTTGAGCGGTAGAGCCTACGCGCGAAACAGAGAGACCCGCATTCACGGCAGGGCGGACACCTTGATAAAACAAGTCTGCCTCAAGGTAAATCTGGCCGTCGGTGATCGAGATGACATTCGTCGGCACATAGGCGGAGATGTCACCCAACTGCGTTTCAATAATAGGCAGCGCGGTCATCGAACCGCCGCCTTTTTCTTTGGAGAGTTTCGCAGCGCGCTCAAGGAGGCGGGAGTGGAGATAAAATACGTCACCTGGGTAGGCTTCACGGCCGGGCGGGCGGCGGAGCAAGAGTGAAATCTGCCGATAGGCGGTGGCGTGTTTCGTAAGATCATCGAAAATAATAAGCACGTCTTCGCCTTGGTCCATGAAGTATTCACCGATTGCCGCGCCCGCATAGGGTGCGAGGTACCAGAATGAGGCGGGAGAGGAGGCGGGGGCGGAGACGACAATTGAATAACGCATCGCCCCGTTCTCTTCAAGTACTCTTACAATGTTCGCGATTTTGGCCTCCTTTTGGCCAATGGCGACGTAAATACAAATCGGTGTTTTACGGCCGGTGTCGCGCTGCTGGTTGATGATCGCATCAAGCGCAATGGCAGTTTTGCCAGTCTGACGGTCGCCGATAATAAGTTCCCGCTGGCCGCGGCCGATGGGGATCATGGAGTCGATGGCCTTAATGCCGGTGTGGAGCGGCACGGTAACTGACTCGCGGTCAACAACCGAGGGCGCGCGCTTTTCGATAAGGTATTCTTTGGCGTCTTTAGGATTCTTGAAAATGCTGCCCTTGCCGTCCAAGGGTTCGCCCAAAGGGTTCACGACTCTGCCTATCATATCTTTGCCCACCGGAATCGAAAGCACCTTGCCCAGGCCGCGGACCTCATCGCCTACTTTTATATGTATAAAGTCGCCCAAGGAAATGGCACCGATCGAATCCTCCTCAAGGCTTAACGCAAGCGCGAAGACCTTACCTTTGGCGGTTTCCACTGAGAGCATCTCTTGACTCATCACGTTTTTGAGGCCCGTGATTTTCATTACGCCGTCGCCCACCTCAATTACGCGCCCCACCGTTTCAAAACCAGCTTCGTCCTTAAAGCCCTCTATTTCTTTTTTCAGTTTTTCGATTATTTCGTAACTCATTGTATAACGGAATAGGGAATTTAGAATTATGAATTAAGGTTCATGACCCCAATTCACAATTCTCAATTCATAATTCTATCTAAATAATTTCTCAAGCTTCCTCTTTAATGTATTGTCGAGTATGTGATCGCCGTCAACGATAATTTTTATGCCCGCTATGAGTTCCGGCAACGTTTTGAAGTGCAGGCGATCATTATCCCGAAACTTTTTTTGGATTGTCTCGCGGTTCGTTACTGTGAGCGTTCGTGGAGTTTCCACGAGAACATCCCGTTTTCCTTCATGCCGCATTAGGATGCGCTCCGTTTCATCAAGTATCTTCCGTTCTAGGCGGCCGAGACCGTGTCTTGTTACGAGTTCTTTGAATCTTGTCTGAAGTACGGTGTGTTTTGCTTGAGGCGTCTCGATGATGGCCTTGGCAAACGCTCTTGCGACTAGAGAGGTGGTGTACTTCATATACTAGTGTGTAAGCTCGGCAACCGCCTGTTTTATAAGAGCCTCGTCGATCGATTTGGGATCGGCCTCGACTGTCTTTACAATGGCCTGGCGCACGAGCGTGGCTGCTTCCTCATAGAACTTCTTACGCCCCGTCTCTTCGTTGGCTTTGGCTTGTTTCTCCGCGGCAAGAAGAATGTCATGTTCTTTTTTATGCGCTCCTTCGAGGAGTGTTGCTTCGAGTCCTTTGGATTTTTCTTCGGTCTCCTTAAGAATAGCGAGTGACTGTTTTTCGCCTTCGGCAATCTTCTCGCGCATTACGCTGTCCGCCGCCTCAAGTTCGTGTCTTGCCTCCGCGGCGTCTTTCACCCCCTGCTCGATACGTTCTCTGCGTTCGCGGAGTATTGTAAGCAGCGGCTTATAGACCGTTAAGCGGAGGATAATGAGCAGCAAACCGAAATTAACCGCTTGAGCGGCTAAGAGTTTCCAGTTGATACCAAGTTGATGAAGTAGTTCAGACATGCGATAAGCGAGGAATTGCGAATTGGGAACGGTGAATTGGGATTGTTGCCCCCAATTTTCTATTCGTAGTTCTCAATTCTGTATTCTAACTTCAATGCCCCTTCATTATATATGGCTCAAAGGGGCAAAACTGGCTTAGCCGACGAACTTGAGGATAAGAGCGACAACCAAGGCATAAATCGCGATTGCTTCCGCGAAGGCGATGGCCAAGATCATGGCGGTCTGCACCTGGGGGGCGGCTTCCGGATTGCGTCCGATAGCCTCGGAGCCCTTCGAGCCAATAAGGCCGATCGCGAGCGCTGGAGCAATGGTGCCCACGCCCATGATAAGTCCTATTGCGAGAAAACGCATTGTTTCTGCGTCCATATAGATAGTGGTTAGTGAATAGTGTTTAGTGGTTAGTTGTTCGACCTTAGTATTTTCTGGATGACTATTGGCTAACCACTAGCCACTAGTCACTGGTTTCTAGTGATGCTCGATTGTCGCCATGCCGATAAAGACGGTAGTGAGTACGGCGAAAACGAGCGCTTGGATGAAGCCTACGAACACCTCGAGCATGAAGAAGGGGACAGGCACGAAGTAAGGGACTAGGAAGACGACAATCGTAAGCAGTACCTCGCCGGCAAAGACGTTGCCGAAAAGCCGAAAAGAAAACGAGATTATTTTAGCAATTTCTGAGATAAATTCAAGGATGCCGACGAAAAATACGATCGGCCCCGAAAAGTTAAAAAATTTCTTGAAATGCTTCGCAAAACCAATGGCGGCGACACCCAGGATATTTACGCTAATCACGGAGATGAGCGCGAGAGCAATCGTAAAGTTCAGGTCGCTGGCCGGTGAGCGCAAAAAAGGAATATCCGCGGCCTTGCCCTCGTGGAGGCCGTGATAGACGATGGAGCCTACACCGGGGAGAAGCCCCAGCCAATTCGATACTAAAATAAAAAAGAAAACGGTCGCGATGATCGGAAAATACTTTTCGGTTTTTGCGCGGTTATGCAGAATCGTATTTATAAAATTCAGCATGCTCTCGAACGCGAACTCGATGAAATTTTGAAAGCTGCCTGGAATAGTCTTGATGCGTCGGGAAAAGGCGACGCCAGTTGCGGTCAAAGTACCAAAGGTAAGAAGTGAGAGAAGCAGGGTATTGGTAACCGGAAAACTGCCGAGACGGAACAGCTCCTCTGCCTGAATGACGATTTCTGGTACAGCCATAAGGTTTCGCGATTATTGTAAGGTATTCTCTAGATTTTTCAACTCTGTTACTTGCCAAACAGTGTGTATATATGTAGAATTTACGAACACTTCAATGGATTCAGTGTACGCTCCTATCGTCTAATGGTTCCGCCGGAGGCGGACAGGTAGGACAGGCAGCTTTTTCCGCCGGAGGCGGATCCTCCTCTGGAGGACAAGCTGCAAACAAAGCCATGTTTTACCTCTATGTATTAGAAAATAGAGACGGACGTCATTACATCGGTTTTACTGAAAACACCGAGGAACGCTTGAGTCAGCACAATACCGGACGGGTAAAATCCACGAAGCATTTTCGTCCATGGATACTTGCATATTCAGAGGTTTTCAGTGATAAAAAGACAGCAAGACAAAAAGAGCTCTTTCTAAAGAAAACAGCGAAAGCGCGCCAAGAACTTTTCTCGCGTATCAAACATGCTCCTATCGTCTAATGGTTAGGACAGCAGCTTTTCAAGCTGCGAACCGGGGTTCGATTCCCCGTGGGAGCACCGACTAGAAAACGCCATCCCGCTTTTGAGCGGGATTCGCGTTTTCAGGAGTCTCCCACGGGACTTCCTTCGGTCGCCGCACGTTCCGAAAGCTTGGAGGAACTTTTAGCCCTGTTTATTTCAAGGGTGAGCCGGGATTACCATAGCGACCGGCGGCCTGCGAGTCCGACGAGCGACGGCGAGTCGGAACTTGCAGGAGATTCCCCGTGGGATACA
>JBGOTK010000051.1:0-6398 GCA_041476445.1 Minisyncoccia bacterium
GCTCTATCATAAATATCCCGACGTAAAGTCGGGACCCCGATATCGAATAAATTATAAAGGAGCATCGGAGCCGGCTGAATTCGTATCATCTTATGGCGTTAGCTTTATATAGAAAGTACCGTCCAAAACTTTTGGCCGACCTGTTAGGCCAGGAGCACATTGTGTCCATTCTTCAAAATGCCGGTCGGGAAGATCGGTTTGCTCACGCCTATCTTTTTTATGGGCCCCGCGGCACCGGCAAAACCACAGCGGCACGCCTCGTTGCCAAGCTGGCGAACTGCGAGACACGTGCATCGGACGCAAAATTCAAGGCGAAAGGCGAACCCTGCAATACCTGCCGTTCGTGCATTGAAATTGACGGAGGTACCGCGCTCGACGTAATCGAGATCGACGCTGCCTCAAATCGCGGCATTGACGAGATCCGCAATCTGAAAGAGGGCATCCGCCTCTCCCCCATCGCGTCGCTCAATAAGGTATTCATCATCGATGAAGTGCATATGCTTACCACCCCGGCCTTTAATGCGCTGCTCAAAACACTTGAAGAGCCGCCAGTGCATACGCTTTTCATATTAGCTACGACTGAATTCGACAAGGTACCCGCGACCATTCTCTCGCGCACCCAGCGTTTTCAATTCAAAAAACTGCCCAAAAAAATAATTGGCGAAAAGCTGCATATGATCACGCGGACTGAGAAACTCGAAGCGGATGACGAGGCGCTCGACCTCATTGCCGTAGCCGCCGACGGCGGCCTCAGGGATGCTGAGTCCCTGCTTGATCAAGTGACTGCTGTTTCAAAAAACCTTACCCTCGCCACAGTTGAGGCAGTGCTCGGCAGATTTTCTTACAAAAAACTGCATAGTTTTGCGGAACTTCTCGCGAAAAAAGATCTAGCGAAAGCACTTGCCTATATCGAGTCCATGAATGAGACCGGCGACAACCTGGTGCAGTTTACCAAGGAGCTCATCCACTACATGCGCCGGGTTATTTCTTTGAAGCTTAGTCCGGGCCTCGCGCTGTTATTTGAAAACCAAATGACCGCCGAGGAAATTAAAGAGATACAATTGCTCGGCGCCGCTTTCGAGGTCGCCGCGCTTGTCGCTTTGATTCGCTCGCTTATAAAAAGTTACAGCGAGATGCGCTACTCCCCCTTTGCCGTTGTACCCCTTGAAATCGCGGTAATCGAATATCTCGATAAGCCAAATTCACCCAGCCTTCCACCGAGGCGGCCCATTGCCTGAGTCCCTGTCTTTTGATTTTGTACCGGTGCAGCTAGCCCCCGTACGCCTTCTTTAGACCAGCGATATTGATCTTCTACATCTGGAACATTGTTTGCATGGCACGGCTTTCTCCTGTCGAACGGGAGTATTGGATTCGAACTAATTGCTATAGTAAGCAAATAACGCCTTTATTCCCGCTAAATTTTTATCCCACTCTACCGTCTCGTGCGTCTTTAACTCCACGGTAATCGCCGGAATGCCGATTGAGGCAAGCCAACCTTCGGAATCACCCGTTACTGGATAAGCATCGAACGATCTAACGGCCGGGTAGCCCGCCGCTTTCGCGTAGGCGGTCATGATGTCGAGTGTCTGCGGGAGGACACCATCCTTACATTCTGAAGCATATACGGCATTGGCCTGGCTGTGCCAGAAAACAACTGCTGTCGGTTTAGTCTCCGAAACAAAATCTCTCAAAGCAGCAGTTTCCGGCTCGGAGAACGGCGCCACGCCGCCGCTCACCATTTGTGCTCGCCAGGTGCTTGTCGCCTGCCACTTGCAATCAAGGTTACGATTCAAGTCGACATTATGCGCGTTGAAACGGCCCGAAGTGAGGATCGAGTCATCAGTTGAGGCGTCACCCACCGTAAAGCGCCCCTCTTTACCCGTAACCTTGAATAACCCGTCAGGGTTGAGAGATGGGATTACGACAACGGTCAGGGCATCGGGGAGCGCTTTGGGGTTCGCAGCCAGGTAGTCCATAAACTGGTAGGCCAAGAGCACGCTATTCCACTCATAGCCGCCGTGCATCCCGCCAACGAACAAGAGGCGCGCTTTACCGCTCCCATAGGCATAACTTTCGATTTTGCGTCCCTCAACCGACGTGCCGATAATTTGGTAATTTGGCTTTTTTGTCTCCTCTGCCGCGGGCGGTGGCGGCGTCGGGGCTGGTTTTTGAGGCGTTCGTGTGAACACAAATATGCCGACGCCAAGCAGCGTAAAAGCAAGAATGACTGCGATCGCTACCTTCGTATATGACGGTCGCATTATTTAGCGTACCAGGTAGTGAAAATTCGATTGGCCGCTCTGCGGCTTTCGATGCGAAGCATATCGAATTTCTACTACCTGGCGTAGTGTTTTAAGATAGCATCAATCCCCTTCTGATTTTTAGTCCACTCGGTATCGGTGTGGTTGGTAAGCAGCACACTGATGGCTGGTATGCCGGACTTGGCGAACCAATTGGTCATATCTCCGGTCGTAGCATAGAAGTCAAAGCTTTCGTGGGCGGAATAACCTGAAGCGGTAGCGAAAGTCTTTGTGAGCAGATCTGTTTCGGCCAGAACGCCAGTGTGGCAGTTCGATGAAAATACGCCACCGGCAGCACTATACCAAGTAACAATCGCCTTTGGCTTGGTAGTCTCCACGTAACTCTTTGCCGCCTGACTCTCTGGCTCTGAAAATGCCGCGCTGCCGCCGCTTACATCTTTATCCTGCCACTTCGCGGTGGCCTGCCAGTCGCACTCAAAGTTGCGATTCAAATCTACGTTATGCGCGTTGAAACGGCCCGGCACGGTTTTTGTGTCCGAGGTCGGCGCATCAGTCGCCGCAAAACGTCCAGCAGTGCCGACAACTTTATTCAAACCGTCCGGATTCAAAACTGGAATGACCGTAACTTTCACGTTGGCGGGCACGGCGCTCGGATTCTGCGCCAGATAATCCATGAGCTGGTAGGCCACCAGGACTGTATTCCACTCATACCCACCGTGTATGCCGCCGATAAAAAGAAGGGAGGTGGTGCCAGTACCGAAGTTATAAGCCACTATTTCACGACCCTCTACTGAAGTCCCGATACTCGACGAAGCGGCGTTCTCTTGAACCTGCGGGGCTGGCGCTGGCTCGGTAGTTGTAGCCTGATTTCCACCCTGCCCCTCTTGATTATTGGGGAGCTGAGGCAACGATCGCGCGAAAAAATACCAACCAATACCAACGAGAATAATAATGATGACGAGCCAGACAATGGTTTTTTTCATAGTGTAACTATAGCAAATTCCACAGGCTCGCGCGATTTGACGAATGCCTACTTAAATGTTTTGGCGAACCTCTTCGTTATTCGGTTGTTTTGCCATCGAAATGCTCCGCCTCGTCCGCTGCCGCGTCGGCTTTTGTCTTATGCACGGTACCGTCCTTGTGGTTTGGCGGGGCGTAGACCGTATAGAGCTTGAGCGGATTGCTGCCTGAAAGATTTATGATGTTGTGCTTCGTACCGCTCGGCACAACGACGACTGAACCGTCCGTGAGGGAATATTCGGTGTCGTCCAAGATCGCCTTACCCTCCCCCTTCTCGATCCGGATAAATTGGTCGAGCTGATGCACCTCTGCGCCGATGTCTTCATTTGGCCTGAGACACATGACCACGAGCTGCACGCGCGCGTCCGTGTAGAGTACTTTTCGAAAGTACTCGTTCTCCAGCGTAAGTTTTTCTATGTTATCGCTATACCCTTTCATAATTTGAATTATAGCAGGAAAGCCGCATAAGATATACTGGTCCGGCCTCCTAGCGCGGCAGCTTGTTTTTCTTCTTTAATTTTTCGTTGACCCGATAGACGATGATTTTTTGGATGAGTACAACTGGTAGTTTTTTGTCGTGCGGGAATTGGATAGTACCAGGTCCAGTCTTAAATCCCCCCGCCTCCTTTTGGAATTTTTTTATGGCCGAGGGATAAGGGTAGAGGCCAATGTGCTGCGCGTGCGCCGCAAAATAGACCAAAATACCGTTCAACTTGAATGCGGGGGCATATGGTAGCTTATCGTCTCCTCCGCCTCAGGCACTATAGCCCGTATGATGTTCCGCATAATCGTGAGCCGGGCAGCGACATCCTTGGGATAGCTTCGGATATAGTCGTCGATCGTTGTAACTTTACGTTGACGTGATTTCATATGATTTATTTTAGCAAAAGTCTGGCCGGATCCCCGCCTTAGCGGGATAGGTTGGACGCATTGCCCGCCGTAGCTTTAACGAAGGCAGGATCTTCGAACTCTAATTAGAGCGGATATAAGGTACCATCGTATCGCATAAACTTACCATTCCATGCGTTATTCCAGTTTTTAGTAATTGTCATGATCTTCTCTGCCTGTAATTTGGGATCGTCACTACCCGAAGGATTCATGCCGCTTCGTACATTACCAGGGTGTACAGCAAAGGTTTGAATATTTTTCGGTAAATCATAGGTGCTCACAAAAGTCATCATATTGAGAGCTATTTTACTTGCTCGATACCCATAGTTCGCAAAAGAATTTTCAAACTCATCGTGAAACGAAGCTCTGCAGCTGGAGATATTTATTACAAACGAAGACGGTGCAGTGAGTAGGGGCAAAAAGGCCTGGAGAACTCGCATTGGAGCGATCGCATTAATGTCGAACATCTTCTGAAGCATGGTGCGTTCGAGATGACCTAATTTTCCAACTTTTTCCTTGTGGTTATCAGTGGCTGTATCTTTATTTATTCCAGCATTATTGATTAGTAGGTCGATTTGGTTAGTTTTCTTTTTTATCTCGGCCACGGCGTTTGCAATGGAATCATCACTGGCTAATTCTAATTCAACCCAAACAAGGTTTGCTTTCTGGGGCAAATTTTCTTTTTTTCTTACACCACCAAAAACTTGCCAGCCTTGATCGAGAAGGTGTTCTATAAAGCCATTGCCCAATCCTTGATTAGCCCCGGTAATAAAGGCCGATTTCACGAATTAAGTATAGAACAAAATGCCGGATTGGACGATCTTCGATCCATTCTAATTGCCAACTAAAAGTTGACAAAACTGTTAGTATATGTTATCTTAAACGCAGGAGGATAAAATAAGTGAAGATCAGATTTGTTCAATGGGACTGGAAAGAGTCGCCTGACATGATCTGGTTCAACGAGGCGCTACGCGACGTATTCAACGGAAGTAATACGCCATGTGTAAGCGAGGTTAACACAGGAGCGGACTTGTTCGCCGTGGTCATCAGTGCCGAGGTCATTAATACGCAGCAGGCAGAGGCGATTTGGGAGCGCTACACTGAGCTCCCAGACGAGGAGCATCCAAATAATAAAGTTCTGGATATCGAATGGCCTACAAAGTAGTGGCGCAAGATAGACAAGTTTCAGCCGCTCTGGGAGAAATCCTCGAGCGGCTTACCATTTTACTCCCGATTGCCGACACACCCTTAATTCAAGCTGAGCATCCCTTATCAGAGGATTGCTGATATACCTGATAAAGCCGATTCCTGCGCATTGCTGGGGGACAGGGATTCGAACCCCGATTGATGGCTTCAAAGGCCACTGTCCTACCATTAGACGATCCCCCAAATTTGATAAAGAAGACGTGCCCACCGTAGCCTTGGCGAAGGAGGGCGATCCCCCAATATCGGATTTATTCTACGTGAAAACTTAGTTTTATTAATAGAAAATCCGGCTTAAAATTTTCGTCTTTATCTAGCGGCGGAAGTTGCGGCGCCCGCCTCTTTGAAAGCCGCGCCCGGAAAAACTTCCATGTGGACGTTGCGGTCTGCCATACGAGCGTTCGGGCTGTTCGGGTGCCGTTGCACGCGCTGGTGGGAGGTCTGATGGTAGAGAGCGTAGAGGCAAAGCGGCACGCATGAGGCGTTCAATATCGCGCACGTCCCCTCTTTGGTCCGGGGTGGCAAATGAAATCGCGTGTCCCTTGGCACCGGCGCGGGCCGTGCGCCCAATGCGATGTATGTAATCCTCGGCATTGGTCGGCAGGTCGTAGTTTATAACTAATTCAATCCCCTTCACATCGATGCCGCGTGCGGCGATATCAGTCGCGACTAACACGCGATACTTGCCGTTTCGAAAGCCGTCCAAAGCTTCGCGACGCTGGTTCAGTGATCTATTTGAATGAAGCTCGGCGGCTGAATGGCCCAACGCGCGCACACTCGCCGCGATTTTCCGCGCGCCGTGTTTGGTGCGTGAAAATACCAAAACCGAACCGCGGTATTCGATCAAAAGTTTTTCGAGTAAACGAGGCTTGTCGGGTTTCGAGATGAAAAAAAGTTCTTGCGTCACTTTTTCTATGGCCGTGCCAGGTGGCGCGATCTCTATGCGAAGCGCGCGGACCAGGGAGTGATCGATAACCCCCAAGGACCGGACGAAGGACTCGACGCCTTCAATCAGCATCAACCGCA
>JBGOTK010000052.1:0-6214 GCA_041476445.1 Minisyncoccia bacterium
CTGAGACCGTAGGCAAGTTTGCTCAAAAACATTGTTTTTCTGGGGTGATCCCGCCACAGGCGCTCGATAAGCGAAAAATTTTGCGCGATGAAACCAGTGCCTTTAAAATATTTATCGAAAAGTTTTTTGCGGCCGCCGTAACGGCCGAGATAATAATAGGCAGTATCGGGAATAAGGTCCCCCAATAGCAGGATGAAATAGGAGAGAATAAAGTTTAGCTTCCCAAGATAGATTAAAAAGCCCACGAGAAGAGAAACGAGAGGCCCTTCAAATACCGCAAGTGGAAAAAGCGCTAGGTACTTATAGTGATCGATGAGCGCGATAAACTGGTCCATAACAAGAGTAGTCCCCGCTTTGGCCTATCGTTCTATAGTACCACGGTCCGGGTTTGCTATATTAGGTACATGGCGACGCGTGATGTGGATATCAGTTTTGTCATTCCAGCGCATAACGAAGCCGATTATTTGGGTCTCTGCTTGCAGTCGGTTAGTGCGGAAGCTAAGGCCAGTAGCCGATCGGTGGAGATAATCGTCGTCGATAACGCAAGTACCGATGCGACTGCTCAAGTAGCGGGGTCATTTCCCGGTGTGAAGGTAGTATATGAGGCCGTAAAAGGACTTACGGCTGCCCGCCAAGCTGGCTTCGCCGTTTCGCATGGGGCGCTCATCGCAAATATTGATGCTGATACGCGCCTGCCGGCGGGTTGGTTGGCCACGGTTTTTGCCACTTTTGAGCGCAACAAGAAACTCGCGGCCTTGAGCGGGCCGTTTATTTATTACGACCTTACCCCCTTCGATCGGGCGCTGGTTAGATTTTTTTACGGATTTGCCTGGCTGCTCCATATTATCGCTCAGCACGTACTCCATCTTGGCGCCATGATGCAGGGCGGCAATTTTATCGTCCGGCGCGAGGCGCTTCACGCAATTGGTGGTTTCAATTTAGCCTTTCACTTCTATGGCGAAGACACTGAGCTTGCGCGTAGACTTACGGCGGTGGGCCAGGTGAAATTTTCGTTTGGGCTGCCCATGTATACGTCCGGTCGCCGCCTCAAGGAGGAAGGTATCGCGACCATGGGCATTCGCTATGCCTTAAACTTCCTCTGGACGATTGTCTTTCGGAGGCCATTTACGCACGAGTATCGCGACATCCGTAAAGCAAAATAACGAAAAGCCGAACACACTGTCCGGCTTTTCGAGTCGACTGACATATCTCCCTACTCTACAATTAGGTTTCCTTTCATGCCCATTTGGCGGTGATTGCCCACTGAGCAATAATACTCGAACGTACCCGCCTTATCCGCGACAAACTGCACCGTGGCCGATTGCCCCGATGAGATCTGTGGCGTGTGGGCGCTAAACTCGTCGATCACCCAGTTATGGATGCCGTTCTTATTCGTAAACACGATCTTTACCGTGTCACCCTTGTTGACCCTTATTTCCGGCACTGAGAATGAATAGTTGCTGCCTTCAACCGTGAATGTTTTTACCGCGCTTGCCACTGGTGTGGGAGTTGGTGCGGGCACAGGCATGGGAGCCGTAGATGAGCTGCCGCTCGCTGGTGCAATCGGTGTGATGGGTTCATTCTGCGTCGGTGGAACAATCACTGCAGATGGCGGAGGAGTAGCCGAGTTTTCTGGGGTGATAATCGCCGTATCATTTGACGCGCTGCCACCGCTTAAATAAATATACGCGCCGATAAGAATAACGATGATGATCGCTCCGGCAATCCACCAGCCTGCTTTACTGCCCTCATTTTCTTCTGGCATATGAGTTTTGTTTGTTAATGATATGCGCTTAGGAATCGCTCCAATGAGCACTGCACAAGTATATCGTATCTGCCGCTGATTTTGTGACAGCCGCCACCAGTGCTTTATGGATCTCGTGTATTGGCAGACATAGATTCTATGCTTCGATGCGCGAAAAGAGATAGCTACCCGTCGTAAGCAAGATAAGCGCGATAGCGGCGAGAATGCCTATGTCCGTCCCGAAACTGAAATGCGACTGGCCGACCAGCACCTGCCGCAGCGCGTCTATGCCATAGGAGAGCGGGTCAACCCTCGCGATGGCGGTAATAACGGCTGGCAGCCCGTCAAGCGGAAAGAGTGCGCCCGAGAGGAAAAAAAGCGGCATGACGAGAAAATTCATGATGAGCTGGAAGCCTTGCATATCATCCAAGATAGAGGCGATCGCGGTACCGAGCGCGGTAAAGGTAAGCGCAATGAGGAACATAATGAGTAAGGCAAGGGGCAGGAGCCAGAGATCGACTGGTCGGAAGCCGACGATTAGCGAGAGCGTAAAAACAATGAGGCCTTGGAGCGCGGCTACGGTCGCGCTGCCGAGAGTCCGACCGAGCATTATCTTAAAACGAGAAACGGGCGCCGCGAGCGTCTCTTTCAAAAAACCGAACTGTTTGTCCCAAATAACCTCGATGCCGGAGAATATGGCGGTGAAGAGAATGCTCATGGCAATAATGCCTGGCGCAAGAAACTGGATATAGTTCCCGCCCCCGGCTTTCTCATAAATCGGACCGAGGCCAAAGCCCAAAGCGATTAAGAATAGAAGCGGTTGCCCCAGCGACCCTACGATTCTTGCTCGTGAGCGCAGATACCGTTTTACCTGTCGAAGCCACAGTATGTAGATTACATTCATAGTGGTGGTTAGCGTCGCCACATGCGCCGCTGAGTGCGCATGCGATCGGCGCTCGAAGCGTCTTCTTCGCGGATAACGTTGCCGGTAAGCTTAAGGAACGCTTCCTCAAGCGAGTTAGTGCCTGTTTCCGCTTTTAATGCTGCCGGAGACCCCTGGGCGATAATTTTGCCGTGGTCAATTATCGCGACCATACCCGCAACGCGTTCCGCCTCTTCCATATAATGCGTCGTGAAAAAAATAGTCATGCGCTCGTTCTTCGAGAGATCCGCAATGTAGCTCCAGATGTGATTGCGCGTCTGCGGATCGAGTCCAAGCGTCGGTTCGTCGAGAAAGAGAATCTTCGGGTGATGGAGCAGTCCCCGCGCTATCTCAAGCCGTCGTTTCATACCGCCTGAAAAATGCTTCACTTGGTCGTCGCGCCGGTCCCAGAGTTCAACGAATTGCAGAAGCTCCTCGGTGCGCTGTTTTCGAATAGGGGTCGGCACGCCGTAGAGCACGCCGTGAAACTGCATATTCTCAAGCGCCGTTAGTTCATCGTCAAGACTTGGGTCTTGAAATACAATACCAAAGGATTTACGGACCGCATCCTGCTCCTCGATAGGGTTCCTGCCGTTTACGAGCATGGTACCGCTTGTGGGATGCAGCAGCGTCGTGAGCATTTTTATGGTTGTGCTCTTGCCTGCTCCGTTCGGTCCCAAAAATGCGAACACCGATCCTTCGGGCACGATAAAACTGACCCGATCAACCGCGACCAGATCTTTATATCTTTTCGTAAGGTCTTTTACGTCAATGATGTTCATCCGAAGTACGTATTCTACCCTGTCCGTCATTACTTATACAATGAAAGCGCCTGTCCTGGTGCTGTTATGAATCCCTTGCCGTGGCGTATAATACTTCTATGACCACAAAAAATATAGTGATAAGCGTTCTCGTGGCTGTCGTACTCGTTCTACTTGGCATACTTGCCTTCACCTATCCAAAAAACTTGCCGCGACCTATTGGCGATACGGATCAGACCTCTACGCCGATGTCTCCGACGGATTACTCGTCCGCCGATTGGAAACTCTGGCATGATGAGGAGTTCAGCAAAGCGTCAGGCAAATACCTCGCCTATGCATTTTCCTATCCCCGTGATTTTGACGTGCGCACCGGCGATCAAGCTGTGGGCGGTACCATCGGCGAAACGAAAGTGCAGGTTCTCTTTCCCGAAGACGCGTTTCAAACGCCCCAAAGCAACTATGCCGAAGGTTTTTTCACGGTGAGCGAGGCAGCGACGCGCGCGGCTACGTGTTATGTCTCACCCTTCGGGACAGCACTTACGGACATGGAAACGATAAACGGCCTTACTTATAAAACGGGCACGACAACCGACGCGGGTGCCGGCAATCTCTACACGAGCCGACTCTATCGCACTATGTTCGATAATCGCTGCTTTGAGGCGGCGCTCACCGTGCACACCACAAACATCGGGAACTATGATCCCGGCACGGTAGTCGAGTTCGATAAAGAAAGAGCGTTTACAGTCTTAGATAAGATACTCAGAAGCTTTAAGCTCAGTACCAGTACGATGCCGGAGCTACAATGAGTACGCCTCAGGGCTTCATGAGTACGGCTCGCGCGGGTGCGCCATCGATAGTGCCAAATTTGAGCGGCAAACACACGAGCATATAATTTCCGGGACGCACCCTCTGCAAATCGATGCCTTCGAGAATCGGGATATTTTTTGCAAGAAGTGACGTATGCGGCCGCTGATCACTGCCGCCCCGTTTTTTTATTGACAGATAGTCTATGCCCACCAGCGCTACTTTGATGTTTGCAAGATAACCTGCACCATCGCCCGAAAGAAAGATATAGTCATCGCGGAATTTCGCGAATCCCTTTTTTGAGTTCACCGTTTTTAAAAGAACTCTCTCCCCTTTTTTTATGCGCGCTTTTTTAAGTGCTGCGAGTGATACCTCCTTTTTTTCCCGCGTCATATCGAGTACTCGGCACGTGCCTACGAACCGCTCTAGAGGAATTTCAGAAAGCCCTCTCCCCTTCGTGAATACGTGCCTTGGCGCATCAACATGCGTGCCCGTGTGGGTGCCAAGGGAAACTAAAGAGTGCACCGAAGTTGTACCCCTTCTCTCCTCTATAGTGACTGGTGGATTGCCTGGATAAATTATCGTTTTCCCGCCGAGCGCGAGCGAGATATCGTAGATCTTCATTTTTTATCATCTTTAAGCGAATGACCGCCGAACTGATTGCGCAGTGCCGACAAAATCTGCCCGGTATAGCTGGGTTTCTTATGCGAAGCGACGCGGAACTTAAACGATCCCTCGATGATCGGCGCCGGCACTTTGAACTTCTTGCCGGTCTTTACCGTCCACTCTCCTTCGCCTGTGTGCGCCACTTTGCCCGTCACTCCCTTTAGATCATTGCCGTAAGTCCAAAAGGCGTTGTCGAGCCACTTGGTGAGCCGGGACTCGATCACGCTCCCGTGGTTATAGACTTTGAGCACCTCTTTGAAATCAAGCTTGTTCGGAAATTTTCTCATGATCGCAAACCCTTCAGCCAGAGCCTGCATCATGCCGTATTCGATGCCGTTATGGACCATTTTAACGAAGTGGCCTGCGCCGGCCTTGCCCATATAGCCATACCCACCTTGCCGACTCACGCTTCTGATGAGCGGCTCCAGCTTCTCGTAAATGCGCCGCTCACCGCCGATCATAATGGAAGCACCATGTCGCGCCCCGCTCGGGCCGCCGGAAACGCCCGCGTCCGAAAACTCAATCCCGCGCTTGCGGAGCAGTTTGGCCCGCCGCACCGAGTCTTCAAAAAACGAATTGCCGCCATCGATAACGATGTCGCCCGGCGAAAGTTTTTGAGCTAACGCGCCGCGCCCAAACAGCAATTCGTCAATCGGTTTGCCCGCTGTAAGCATGAGCCAGATAATGCGCGGCGCCTTGAGTTTCTTAAGCAGCTCATCCACCGAGTATTCGGCCCCGAGCCCCTCGGCCCGCAGCATGCTCACGGGCTCAGGACTGCGGTTTGTGCCGATGACGCTCCAGCCGCGTTCGCTCATTTGTCGCATAAGCGCCGCGCCCATCTTTCCCAAACCCACAAGCCCGATCGTATGCTCGCACGTGATTCGCCAACTGCCCGACTGGTTCACTTCGAGATCGTCGTTTTGGACATCGGGCAGTGTGTCGGCTGCGTAGGTCTCAAGCGGCACGGCGTTTTTTTGCCAGCCTGCAAGCACCGAATCAGCAAAGCGCCACATAGCTTGGATCTCGCGTTTTGATACAAAGAGCGTCTTGTCGCCGCGGAGCGCGTCGCCGATTATTTTTTCATACTCCTCGCCGCGCTGCTTTTCGCCGGACTCGCGGAGCGGCAGAAAAAATACCTTCTCCTGAAGCGCGAAACGGCTGCCGGGTTTTTTTTGGAAAAAATGGAACGTAGCTCCTTCTTTCTTGTCGAAATGAAATACGATGCGGTTTCTAAGATGTTCTCCGGGCGGGCAGAGGCAAGGCGTCTCGTGGCGGAGGAGTATCTCAACTTCCTTCCGTTCGACGCCAAGCCGTTTC
>JBGOTK010000053.1:0-6171 GCA_041476445.1 Minisyncoccia bacterium
AAAAAGCGGCCTCGGCCGATTATGGGTGGTCTGATCTGGGGATTTGCTCTTGGTGTTAAACTCACCGCCATTGTTTTTATCGGCCCTATACTTCTTGGCATGCTTCTCTTTAAAGACATTGTGCCTTGGCGCAAGGCAATAACTTTTATGGCCACGGGCCTTCTAGTGTTCGCGCTCATCATGCTTTTTCTTACCAGCGTTTTTGTCTCGCCCGATAAACGCCTCATCCTGTATCGTTCGCTCCATGTCGTAAGCGATACGCATGCCTTTGCGACAAACGCCTTACCCCCGACATCCGCAGCTGCGTACTTGAGCGCCTCGCTTGTCGAGTCAGCTATCGTGCTTACGGGATACACAACTGACAAAATTTCCGATCCCGCGACGAGAAACCTTTGGTACTATTGGCCGTTCATGCGCGGCGGCCTTATGTACTATGTAAACGGCAGCGTTATTATCGGCTTGGTCGGAAATCCGGTCGCATGGTTTTTTGGCACCGCTGCGATTTTTATATTTAGCTTGACGCGCGGAGCTGGACTAACCAATCACCAAAAGAAAATGGCCGTGTTGTTTGCGGGGAGTTATGGCTTCTCGCTTCTACCCTTTGCCACTATTGTAGAGCGGAACACTTATCTTTATCACTATTTTCCGGCGCTTATTTTTTCGCTTATGCTAGCCGGCACTATTATCGGCCACTACCTCGAAACGCATCCAGAGACGGCCAAACGAGAAATATCGCTGCTTGTTGTTCTCTTACTTTTAGGATTTCTCTCTGTGGCACGTTATACCTACGGGTTTTAGGGCGGTAACTAGTGACTAGTGGTTAGTGGATTAAGAAAACAAAAATTGTATGGCGAATCCACTCGACAATTTGACGATCGTCAAATTGTCGAGTGGATTCAATCTCCCGCTCACCCCCACTGTTCGCTAATCGCCGGCGCTCTCTTAAGATTTTTTACCGTGGAAGTTCTTATGGATTTCTTTGAGCTCACGATTCGTGATATGTGTGTAGACCTGGGTTGTTGAGATATTCGAGTGGCCCAAAAGTTCCTGTACGGATCGCAAATCTGCGCCATTCGTTAAGAGGTCGGTCGCAAATAAGTGCCGCAGCATATGCGGCGTTACCCGACCGTGAATGCCGGCTCTTTTTGCGTAACGCACGACCAGGCGCTCCACCGCGCGCGGTGTAATCCGGCCCAAGATTTTTTTGGAACGCATTTTGGGCGAACCTGAGAGACTAATAAAGAGTGCCTCGTCTGCATCATCACGCTTCGCGAGATAGTCTTTAATCGTTTTTTTGGCCCCGTCGGACAAAAACACCAACCGTATCTTTCCACCCTTGCCGCGAATGCTTATTTCCCCGCGATCCAGATCAATATAGCGGTCGAGCGCACAGAGCTCAGAGAGCCGGAGGCCGGTTGAAAATAATGTCTCGAGTATAGCTTTGTCCCTTAAGTCGCGGAGCGTATTGCCCTTCGGTGCCTCGAGAAGCCGCTTAAAGTCCTTCGTCTCTGGAATATCAATCTGCCGCATTTCCATTTTAGGAAGTTCGATTTTGTCCGAGGTGAGCGTCGGCACATCTTGTTTCGCAAGATACTTCAGGAAATTCCGGAGGGCGATAAGGTAATAGCTCTGCGTTTTTTTCTTGAGCGTTGTCTCCCCGCCACGGACATTTTCTTTAACGGTACGCGCGAGGTGCAAGCGAAATTGTTTTACGATTGGTACGGTAATTTCTTTAACCGATTTTATTTTTGACCACAGTAAAAAGGCCTTGATATAGCGCTCATAATTTTCGCGCGTTTTAATCGAGCGATTTTTCTCGATCTCTAGATAGTTCAGGTATTCTTCGAGGTGTTTTAGGGCGTCAGTCATTTGGGTAGGGTGTAGGGTTTAGTGAGTAGGGTATAGGGAATGCGATCAAACGGACTTGAGATGCAGCTTACTATTCGCTATACCCTAAACCCTGTACCCTATTTTAACATTGTGCGACATATAGATTTATCGCGCCACCACAGGCCAGGTCTTGTCAAAATCTTAAAAATCGGTTAGAATAAGCGCATGTTAACCACCCGTAAGAAGCAGAATGTCATCAAAGAGTTGGGCCTGCATGAGACCGATACTGGCTCGGCAAACGTACAAATCGGCATACTCTCGAAGCGCATTGAGGAGCTTACTACGCATTTAAAGCGCAACGTGAAAGACCAGCACTCGCGCCGCGGACTTTTGCAGATGGTTTCGAAGCGCCGTAAGCTCTTGAAATATCTCGAGAAGAGCGACCCCAAGGGTTACAACTCGGTCACGCGTAAATTCGGTCTTAAGAAGTAACTGCCCAACCTGCCGATGTGGCGGGTTATTCGTTTAACTCATGAACACACTTCAACATAAAGAACAGCGCATTGGCATCTTCGTAGACGCGCAAAATTTGTATCACTCGGCCAAAAACTTGTATCACGGCCGCGTGAACTATCAGGAACTCCTCCGTCACCTGGGCGCCGGGAGAAAAGTAATCCGCATGATCGCCTACGTGGTGCGGAGTGAAGGCATTGAGGAGGTAGGCACCACGCCAGCCCAGCCGCCGCGCCTTAGAGTACACAACCCGCGCGAAGGAGGGGAGACGGTTTCTGGCGAAGCGGCTTTTTTCGAGAAGCTTGAGGAGTCGGGACTGGAACTGCGCATGAAAGACATCCAGATCTATCACGGCGGCACTAAAAAAGCCGACTGGGACGTGGGCATGGCGGTAGACGCCATTCGCATGGCACCGTCACTCGACGTCGTGATACTCGTTACCGGTGACGGCGACTTCGTGCCGCTCGTTGATTATTTGAAATGGGGCTTGGGGAAACAGGTCGAGGTGGCCGCCTTCGGGCGGAGCGCATCCCTAAAGCTTAAGGAGGCGTGCGATTACTTCATTAACATAGAAAATTTACCGAGAATTATTATTAAACGATAAAAAAAATAACTAGCTCGGAGCTGAAGCTTACGACTAATGACGAAAGGAGCTCTCATGAAAGCCTTTTTCGCGATTAGTTCTAAGGATAGGCTCTCGGGCAACAAAAACATGCTAGAGAGTAAAAAGTATTCAATTGAGGTAGGTGGACGGACATTATCATTAGAGTTTTCGCGCCTTGCAGAGCGCGCGAGCGCGGCGGTACTTGGCCGCTACGGCGAAACCGTGGTGCTCGCGACTGTCGTGATGGGCCACAAGGACATCGATAGAGACTACTTTCCCTTAACCGTAGAGTACGAGGAAAAATTCTACGCTGCTGGCAAAATTATTGGCAGCCGCTACGTACGCCGCGAAGGCCGCCCCTCGGAAGAGGCGGTGCTTTCAGGCCGTTTGATCGACCGCGCCATTCGCCCGCTCTTCGATCATCGCCTGCGCCGCGAGGTGCAAGTAGTTACGACCGTGCTCGCCTTCGATGAAGAGAACGATCCGGATTGTCTGGCTATGATTTGCGCCTCAATGGCGCTCATGGCCTCTGACATTCCCTGGAAGGGGCCGGTCGCCGGAGTGAAGGTAGGTGAAGTAGATGGAGTGCTTCAGGTTAACCCCCTGATCCCAAGCCTTAAGGCGGGAGCTAAATTTGAAACCTTCGTAGCCGGCACACTTGATCGCATCAACATGATCGAATTTGCCGGGCTCGATGTGCCCGAAGACCGTGCCTCCGAAGCCTTTGCGCTCGCAGGGAAAGAAATCGCCAAAATCGTGGCGCTTGAGATAAAGATCGCCGGGGAGCTCGGCAAGCCAAAAGCTAAAATCGAGTTTGCCGACCCGAGCACAGAGCTCGTTGCCGAAGTTAAGGCGTTCCTCAAGGGCAAGCTCGAAGCAGCGGTCTACACGACAAAAAAAGTTGACGGCCAGTACCCCATAAATATTCTCAAATATGAATTGATGGATCATCTGAAGGCCAAAAGCTTTGACGACAAGGCAGTGAAGGCCGCCGATGATCTTTACGAAGAAGAGGTGAACGCATTGCTTCATGAGAAAATACTAAAAGAAGAAAAACGACCCGACGGCCGAAAGCTTGACGAGGTGCGCGCTCTTGAATCCCATGTAGCCCTCTTTGCCCGCACGCATGGCTCGGCAGTCTTCATGCGCGGCAATACGCAGGCCCTTGCAGCAACTACGCTCGCCGCGCCTGGCCAGGAACAGCTTGTGGAGACTATGGAGACGACCGGCACGCGCCGCTTCCTCTTGCACTACAACTTCCCGCCATTCTCGACGGGGGAGACGAAACCTATGCGCGGCCCGGGCCGGCGCGAAATCGGCCACGGTGCACTCGCCGAAAAAGCTGTGCGTCAGGTAATTCCCACGCAGGCCGAGTTTCCTTATATGATCCGCGTCGTCTCCGAAATCTTATCGTCAAACGGCTCTTCGTCCATGGCGACGATCTGCGCCAGTATTCTTTCACTCATGGACGCGGGTGTACCAATCAAAAAACCGGTAGCTGGTATTGCGATGGGTCTTATTACCGAAGAACACGCGGCACCCGGCACCGAACCGAAATTCAAGGTGTTGACCGACATCCAGGGTCCCGAAGATCATCATGGCGACATGGATTTCAAAGTTGCGGGTACGAAGGACGGCATGAACGCGGTTCAGCTCGACGTGAAAATCGACGGGCTTACCGTGCCGATGATTCAGGCGACCCTCACCCAGGCCAAAGCCGCGCGGCTCCATATCTTGGAGCATATGCTGAAGACGCTCGCCACTCACCGGCCGGAACTTTCGAAGTACGCACCCATACTCGACACCATGACCATTGACCCAACCCGCATCGGCGAGGTAATCGGTTCGGGCGGCAAGGTCATAAACGGCAGTATTGCGAAAACCGGCGCGCTTTCGATTGATATCGAGGATGACGGCCGCGTGTTCGTCGCCGGCACCACGCGCGAGGCGGTAAATGCCGCCAAAAAAGAAATAGAGGCGATTGTACATGAATACAAAGTGGGGGACGTGATCGAAGGCAATGTAATCAAGGTCATGGAGTTCGGCGCCATCGTCGACTTAGGCGGCGGCAACGACGGCATGATCCATGTCTCTGAACTCAAACAAGGCTTTGTCAAAAAAGTTGATGAAGTAGTAAAGCTCGGCGACTTCGTGCGCGCAAAAGTCATTCGCGTGGAAGACGGCCGCATTGGGTTGTCGATAAAACAGCTTTCAATTTAAAGCTTTTGTATAGGCTGGGAATAAATCACTAGAAAATTACGCGTAGGCGTGTGATATACTATTCCCATGGACGATCCACGCACGCCAGATAATAATCAGGGCGTACCACCGCCACCTCCGCCGCCAGTTGCCGTTCGGACCATGGCCTCCGATGCCAGCTCCGTCACCCAGTCAGGAGGGGGGCAGCCTGCACCTGAGCTTATTAACGTCGATCAGCCGCAAAAAAAAGAACTGCCCAAAGCTCCGGAAGAGTTAAAAATCAGTATCCCCGGCTACACCGGTTCGGAAGATAAAATGTTCAGCCCCGAAACATTTGCCGCTGATGAGCCGGTAACTATAAGCGGCAAAGGAGGGTCATCAAAAACAATTATTTATGTAGTGCTCGCGCTCGTGGTTATCGCAGGCCTGGGGCTATTAGGCTATTACATCTATCCACTCATTTTCCCCGGAGAAGCCGTGCCAGCAGCAAACTTCCCGCCGCCCGCCGCGACTACGCCCGTACCTGCGTCCGCCCCCACTATAACGCACCTCGCCTATATCACATCCGAGAAGACCGAGACGCTTTATTCTATTTCCCAAGCAACGCCAGAGACAGTTCCTTCGAGTTCGCCGGCAACAATAAAAGAAATAGTTCTCAATGACGCTTCGGATAACCAGTTGCATTTCTCTGATTATTTCGCCTCGCTCATACCCGAACTCCAGGCCACCGATCTGGCCCGGGTATTTGCGGATGATTTCACCGCTTTTATTTACTACACGCCCTCGGGCGGCGCCTGGCCGGGCTATGTAGCCAAGCTAAAAGACCCATCGCAGCTCATCTCCGCGCAAAGCCTCATCCAAAAACTTGAAACCTCAACCGGCGTACCCAAACTCTTCTTAACTGACCCCGGTCCGCGCTCGGGCGAAGGGTTCAAGAACGGCCAGATTAACGGTTTGCCGGGCCGCTACCTGACTTTTGCCATGAAAGATGCGTCACTCAATTATCTCTGGTCCGGCGATTACGT
>JBGOTK010000054.1:0-6098 GCA_041476445.1 Minisyncoccia bacterium
CCCGTAGGCGGGAAGCCCTATCTCGATGCTGAAGAGGCTGCCAAGGTAGTCAAACAGATCGAGCCCACCATTGCGATCCCGGCATACTACAAGAGTCCCAAGGCTTTTTTGGAAGAGATGGGGCAGTCGGCCACGCCGCAAGACAAACTGACCCTGAAGAAAAAAGATATTATCGAAGCGGGTAATACCGTGAAGGTTGTATGCCTAACCGCGTAACTAAGCTAGTTCGAGAAATTCAAAACTCCGGCGATGAAGCACGCAAGCGGCGCTGGCTTGTCGGCTTGTCCGCTTTTACTATGCTCATTGTAGTAGTTCTTTGGCTTGGCTATTTGAATCTGACGCTCGTAAACGTCCCCGGGGGAGACACCGCTGCCGCTCAAGTCCAGACCAAAGAGCAAAACCGTGGCTTTGTGAGCGCCATGCAGCGCGGCAGCGCCATTGTTTATCATCAAATCGTAGGTTTTCTTAAAGAGCAGTCTAGGGCCACCAATAATTTTGAAATTCGCCCAAATACCGGCTATCACGCCTTAGACTTGCCAGCCATTACTCCGCGTGAGATAAAGTAAGACATCTTATATATATGAAGGGGGACAAGCCAAAAAAAGAAGAGCCCGCGAAAGCGCCGGCACTCGCCCAAGTCGAGCAGCGCGAAATTACAAGCGAGCTCCAGGAGTCTTATCTCGATTACGCCATGTCAGTTATTGTGGCGCGGGCGCTGCCGGACGTGCGCGACGGCCTAAAGCCCGTACATCGCCGCGTGCTCTGGGCGATGTGGGACACCGGCCTCAGCTCGGACGCTAAGACCAGAAAGTCCGCGAACGTGGTGGGTGAGGTGATGGGTAAGTACCATCCGCATGGCGACACGGCTATCTACGACACCATCGTCCGCATGGCCCAGGACTTTTCGTTACGCTACCCCTTGATTCAGGGGCAGGGGAACTTCGGCTCTATCGACGGCGACAACGCCGCCGCCATGCGTTACACCGAGGCCAAACTTTCGAAGATCGCCTCCGAACTCCTTATGGACATCGAGAAGGAGACGGTGGACTGGATCCCGAACTACGATGCAACACATGACGAGCCCAAAGTCCTGCCCGCCAAACTGCCCAACTTGCTTTTGAACGGTACCGTCGGCATCGCGGTCGGCATGGCCACCAATATTCCGCCACATAATTTAACCGAGGTAGTCGACGCGGCGATACATCTTTTAGAAAAACCCAAGGCGAGCGTCGGTGAACTCATGGAGTTCATCAAGGGGCCCGATTTTCCGACGGGCGGCATTATTTACGACAAGCGAGCGATCCAAGAGGCGTATGCTACCGGCAAAGGCGCGATTACGACGCGGGGCGTCGCCGAAATCACTGAGGGCAAGGCGAGACAATTCAACATTACGATCACGGAGATTCCCTATCAAGTGAACCGCTCGGATCTTGTCATAAAAATCGCCGAACTCGTGCAGGAGAAAAAAATAGAAGGCATCCGCGACATCAAAGACGAATCTGGCAAAGATACGCGCATCATTATCGAACTCAAGAACGACGTCTCGCCGCAGAAAATTTTAAATCAGCTCTACAAGCACACCGATCTCCAGAAGGACTTCCATTTAAATATGATCGCGCTCGCGGGCGGCATCCAGCCGCAGCTCATGTCGGTGAAAGACGTGCTCGAATACTATCTCCTGCACCGCAAGGAGGTAGTGCGCCGCCGAGCAGAGTTTGATCTCAAAAAAGCCAAAGAGCGGGAACATATACTGGAAGGCCTCGCCAAGGCGCTCTCAGTGATCGACAAGATCATCGCGGCGATCAAGAAATCGAAAGATAAAGACGAGGCACATAAAAACCTGGTCACGCAGTTTAAATTTTCGGACATTCAGGCGACCGCGATCTTAGAAATGCGTTTGCAGGCCCTCGCGGCGCTCGAGCGGCAAAGAATCGAGGATGAGCTAAAAGAGAAGCGCGCCTTGATCAAGGAACTTGAGCTGCTTTTAAAGAGCCCCGAAAGAATCGCGGGCGTGGTGAAGAAAGAACTCGTGGATCTTAAAGACAAGTTCGGCGATGAGCGACGTACCAAGGTGGTAATTGGCGGCTTAAAAGAATTCCGCGAAGAGGACCTCGTGCCCGAAGAGGAGACGGTCATCACCCTTTCCGCGGGCGGCTACGTGAAGCGCGGCTCGCCCGATATGTTTAAGAGCCAGAAGCGCGGCGGCAAGGGACTCATCGGCTCGGACGTGGGCGAAGAGGATTTTGTGCAGCACTTCGTGAATGCAAACACCCACGACAGCATTTTGTTCTTCGCCGAAAGCGGCAAGGTGTTTCAAACCAAAGTGTACGAAATCCCGGCCGGCAACCGCACCTCGAAAGGCAAGGCGGTCCACAACTTCCTCGAAATTCCGACTTCAGAAACAATCAGCGCCGTCGTGAGCTACCCACAATCGCTCATGAAGGACGGGGCTTATCTGGTCATCGTCACTAAAAACGGGTTGATTAAAAAAACCGCGCTCGCCGATTTTGAAAATGTCCGCCGCAACGGCATTATTGCCCTCACCCTGAAGTCAGGCGACCGGCTGAAATGGGTGGGCCTGTCTTCGGGCAAAGACGAAATACTGATTACGACCACGAACGGCCAGGGCATCCGCTTCAAGGAAAGTGACTGCCGGCCCATGGGCCGCGGAGCAAGCGGCGTAACCGCGGTGCACCTCAGAAAAGGAGATACCGTAAGTTCGATGGATATCATAGGCAGCGAGATCGCGAAGTCAGCCAACGTGAAGCTCTTAACGGTTATGGCGAACGGCTATGCCAAACAAACAGCGCTCAAGGAATTCAAGATACAGCGGCGCGGCGGCTCGGGCATCAAGGCCGCGCAAATTACGTCAAAAACAGGGCCGATTGTCGCGGCGCGTATTATTTCCGACGAAATCGAACTTCTCGCGCTCTCTTCAAAGGGGCAAATCATCAAGACGGACCTAAAGAGTGTGCGTACCGCCGGCCGAGCCACGCAAGGAGTGCGCATCATGAGCCTCAAAGCCGGAGACAAGCTCGCCGGCATTGTAGCGCTCTAGTCACGTAATCCATAGCTCGCAACCCGATAGGTACGGGTTTTTACCGTTGACTGCATGCAGCTCGCCGGCACGAGTTTCATGCCGCGAGATGCATAATTCATGATTATGTATAATGAAAGTAATCTTTTCCGCGCGCCCGAATGCCGCGCACCCACTCGGCAATGATGCGTCTCTCTGTAACTCAAACACGTCTTATCATCATCGGCATTATCGTCGTGGTAATCGCCTTGATTAGCAGCGTCTTTTTTTTGAACCGTACGCCGGCGCGTCCACCCGCTATTAAGCTCATTGTGTGGGGTGCGTTCGACAACGCGGAAATTATGAACCAGGTGATTTCCAAATACCGTGAGACCCGCGGCAACGTGAACGTGATCTATAAGCAGGTTGACCCGCAAACGTACGAAAGCGAGCTCATCAATGCTTTGTCGGTGGACCAGGGGCCGGACGTGTTCATGTTCCACAATACCTGGCTCCCCAAGCACCTCAATATCGTGACGCCCGTAAAAGAAACCCAGTTCCCCTACATAAAATTCCGGGGTCTTTTCCCGTGTGTCGTGGTTCAGGATTTCACGCAAGGCACGGGGAATCCCTGCACCGATCCCACCCCGCAGGGGCTGATCTACGCCTCGCCCCTGTACCTCGATACGCTCGCCATGTATTACAACAAAGATATTTTCGATAAAAACGCGATTGCGACCGTACCCAAAACCTGGACCGAGTTCCAAGACGTGGTCAAAAAAATTCGGGTCATAAATTCCGCTACCAATGACATCATAAAACCCGGCGCGGCGATCGGCGGATCGGAAACAAGCATAAACCGTGCCGCCGATCTCTTAGAGCTCATCATGCTCCAGTCCGGGACGCAGATGACCGATGCTCAGTTTACCCGGGCGCTCTTTACCGATTCAGTTGATAACCGGAATCCCGGCATCGAAAGTCTTACCTACTACACGAGCTTCGCGAACGCCGCCTCGCCCTACTACACTTGGAACGAAAATATCCACTACTCGGTAGATAATTTTACCGAGGGCAATACGGGCATTTTCTTCAACTACTCGCATCAGGTGCCGCTCATTAAAGCCAAGAATCCGTTCCTTAATTTCGGCATCGCCGAGGTGCCGCAGATTGCGGACCCCAGTCGGCCTCAGCCCATCGCCTTCCCTAACTACTGGGGGCTGGCCGTCTCAAATAAATCAAAAAATCCAGACTGGGCCTGGGACTTTATCACGGGCATAACGACCAACGAAGATCCGGCGAGAATCTATTTCAAGGCCTCAGGGCATCCACCCGCTCTAAAAACGCTTATTAATGAAGAGCTAAACGATCCGGTCTATGCGGTATTCGCCAAGCAGGCGCTTATCGCCCGCTCCTGGCCGCAGATCGACAGCGCCGCGATTACCAATATTTTTTCAGAAGCGATCCAGAACGTGCTTACTAATCGTCTCTCCGCCGCCGAAGCGCTTAAAAAGGCCCAGGATGAAGTAAGCCTCCTTATGCGCGCCAAACAATCTAACTAACATGACTAAAAAAATTGTTATCTGCATTTTTGTCTTGGGCGTTGCATTGGGATTCATGAGCCTCTTGCCCCCGATGGTTTTGGCGCAGGCCCAACAGGGTCTGCCCATCTTCGACCCAAGCGCCTGCAAAGGAAAGATTGGTGATATTCCTTGCGACCTCTGCGATCTCTTAGCCACGATCTACAATTTCGCAAAATTCGTACTAACGTATTTAATTTTTCCGCTTGTAGCGCTTGCCGTTCTCTATGGTGGGTTCCTCATTATGGTTTCCGGCGATAACGCAAGTAAGCGTTCCGAGGGTAGAAAGGCGATTACCGCAGCTGTTATCGGTGCCGCGATCACCCTCGGCTCCTGGCTTATTGTCATGACGGTGATCAAGATCCTCGTACAAAGCCCAAACCCCGGAAACCTTTTTGACTGGAACACCATAGAGTGCACTGCGGGAACGTCTGCGGCTACTACACCCGCTACGTCCACGACTCCGACAACGCCCACCACGCCAACTGCGCCAGATAATAAGTTCGATTTCGACCCCGGTATTCAAAACCAGCTGGGCGACGCCTCGTCGCAGCTGAGCGACCTCCTCAACTGCATGGCGAGCAAGGTACCGGGAAACGTGGGGCGGGTTAGTTCTATTTCCGACAACGGTATCGCAGCGGGTACGTGCAATGTCCAACAATGCGCCGGACCTACCGCAACATGCACACAAGGTAGTACTTGCAGCGGCTGCGCGCACACTTGCAACTCCTGCCACTATGGGGGCAAGTCGTGCCCAGCCGGCAAATCATATGCGGCTGACTTTGGTGACAGTGTCAATGCCGCTGTACTCGAACGGGCGGCGACAGAGTGCAATAACAAAGCTGAACACCTTTTTGAAAACAACCCGCGCCATCTCCATGTAAGCGTAGGGAGGGCGAGCGGCTGTAATTGCGGCATATAAGATTGCTACTAAAATCATCACCTCAATCCATCGCACTAACTTGTTTGGTATACTTAGATTTATGAAGTTTCCGATGCTTATTCCTACTGCTTTTGCTCAGGCTCCAAAAACTTTTACCATACCGAACCCGCTTTGCTCAGGATCAGCGGACTGCACAATCGTTGATATCCTCTCGCGCATCGCCGGCTATCTCATCTTTCTCGGCGCGCCGATACTCGGGCTTTTGATTATCTACGGCGGCTACAAAATCATGAGCGCCGGCGGCGAACCCGGCAAGGTGAAGGCGGGCAAAGATGTCATCGTTTGGGCCGTGGTTGGTTACGGCATCATCTTTATCTCCTGGGGCGTTATGTCGCTTATACAGGAACTTTTAAAACCATAATAATCATGCTTAAACCAAAAATCGCCTTATTTGGAATTCTCCTCGCACTTGCGCCCGCGGCACTTGCCCAAACCACAAACCCCGGCAATAAGTACGACCCGCCGCTCAAAAATCTTACCTTTGAGAACGTTCTCACCATTATTGACCGCCTCACCAGCTGGGCCTTTACCGCACTGTTGGCGGTCGCAGTAATATTTATCA
>JBGOTK010000055.1:0-6074 GCA_041476445.1 Minisyncoccia bacterium
ATGCGCATGAAAACAATCTCCGCCTCTCCGTTAAAGACGGCGAAAAAATGCTGCTTGAGGTGCTGCGCGTGCTCGACAGGGAGGGGCTTGCCGTCGCGACTATTCAGCTTGCCAAACCATCGCTTGATGACGTATTTCTCGAAAAAACAGGTCGTTCATTAAGAGAAGAGGGTACGTAATGCTAATCTACAAATGACGTTCGAATGCAGCGGATCAGAAAAGAATCCATTTGTATCATTCGATAAAAATTCGTAGATTAGAATTATACTGAAACATTATGAAATTTTTTACCGATACTTTCTTGCTACTCAAGCGGCATCTCATGAAAAATCTGCGCATGCCGATTTGGTTATTTATCGGTCTCATGCAGCCGATTCTCTATCTATTGCTTTATATGCCGCTCCTCAAAAATCTTTCGGGCAACCCGGGCATCCCGACCGGAGAAGTAGTGCGCATCTTCGTGCCCGGCATGCTCATTATCATGGGACTCGGCGCGCTTTTCGCCGGCTTTGGTTTTATTGGCGAGCGGCGTCTCGGTATCATCGAACGCTGGCTTGTTACGCCCTCGAGCCGACTCGCACTGCTCACGAGTTTTATCCTTGCGAATATCGCCGTGCTCTTCGTGCACGTCTTTATCTTGCTCGTGATCGCTTTGTTTTTTGGTCTCAAGGCGCCGTTTTGGGGCATCGTGCTCACCCTGCTCCTCCTTATGTTCATTTCTATTGCCTCGGCATCGATTTCCTACACCGTCGCTCTCTCCGTCAAAGACGAAAGCGGTCTCGCCTCGGCGGTCAATACCTTTTTTCTGCCGATCATGCTGCTCTCGGGCATCATGCTCCCCATCGCGCTCGCGCCGCAGTGGCTTAAAACTGCCGCGCATTTTAATCCGTTCTACTACGCCGTCGAAGCCTCGCGGGCGCTCTTTGCCGGAAATTTTAGCGACCCGATTGTGTTTGAGGGATTTGCCGTCATGATTGCGCTCGCCGTTCTCGCCATGTGGCTTGCCGTGCGAGCGCTCCGAAGAATGGCTGCCTAAAGGTTTTCGCGGACTCGCGCTCGGCACGTAGTAGGACTCATCTCGGTTCTTGTCCAGATCTGACCACACATGAAATTGGATAATCAAAAACTTTGGGGCACGAAGCTGAAACGCTGGCGCGCTGACTACGCCTCGCCGCCGATGATCGTGGTGGTGATGGGCGTTGGCGTGCTGCTCGCTCTAATCCTTTCCTACGTGGTCTTTTTCGGCGCGCCGGGGGGGAGTGCCGCACCGGAGCAATTTGTCGTCGCGCGCGGCACAAGGAGCAATGAGGTGCCGGACCTTTTGGAAAAGGCAGGTTTTATCCGTTATCCGGAGGCATTTCGCGTAGCCTTGAAACTTCAGGAGGCAAAGCCGATTCCGCCGGGCGGGTACCTGCTCTCAAAATCAATGAGCGCCTGGGAGGTGGCCTCGGTATTCAGCCACGGGCCGATCGCCAAATGGGTGGTTATACCGGAGGGCGTGCGCAAAGAAGAAGTTGCGGATCTTCTGCAGTCGGCGCTTGGTTGGAGCGATATGACAAAGAACGATTGGGTGATCACCTACACTAATCTTAAGTTTGACTATGTGGAAGGCGTCTATTTTCCGGAAACCTATCTCATACCCATCGATGAGGTGCCGCTCAAAGTAGCCGAGCGGCTGCAGGCCAAGTTTAATGAAGTGTTTAAGCCGTTGGGGCAGGTTGCCATAGAGCAAAACATAAAATGGGATACGGCGCTTAAAGTAGCTTCAATTGTTCAGCGCGAGGCGGCAGGGAAACTTGATATGCCGCTTATCGCCGGCGTTATCTGGAACCGGCTGCTTAAAGGCATGAAGCTTGAAATAGACGCGACGGTACAGTATGCGAGGGGGAAGACCGACAAGGGCTGGTGGGCACCGATAAAGATAAGCGATAAACAAATTGATTCGCCCTACAACACCTATCGCTATGCGGGTCTGCCGCCGCATCCAATCTCAAACCCAGGTCTCGCGGCGATAAAAGCAGCTCTCGCGCCCCAACAAACCAAATGCCTTTATTACATTCATGATAGAGTGCGCACCATCCACTGCGCGGTAACGTATCAAGAGCAGCTCCGGAACGTGGAGCTTTATCTTAAATAGGGTATAGGGTTTAGCCAACAGGGTATAGTGAGGAGTCTCTACGAATTACAAATAGATACTAATATACGAATCAGCTGTTGGTATATTTGTAAGTCATTCGTAATATGTAGACATACTATGAATACTAAAGTCGAGGCAATACGAGAACTGAAAACAATTCCCGGGGTAGGGAAGTCGATTGCGGAAGATTTATGGAACATCGGCATCCGCCGCGTTAGTGATTTGAAACGCGCGAATCCGGAAAAATTGTATGCACGTTCAAATGCTCTTGCGGGCGTTCGGCAGGATCCCTGCCTGCTCTATGTATTTCGCGGCGCGGTGTATTTCGCCTGTATTCCGGAGAAAAAGCGTGATCAGAAACTCCTTAAATGGTGGTACTGGAAAGACAGAAGCCGAGAGCGGTGACAGGGCAATACGAATAGCGTATATTGGGTAACGCATGGGCAACGCGGCACGCAAAGCCATCGGAAAAATATTAGGCGGCGAGATTGCAGCCTATCGCAGGCTCAAACATCATGGTTCGGGTATTATTTTTGTTTTTAAAGTGCGCGGCGATGCGCGGACGTATCTGCTGAAATCATACCGCGAGCGTAAATTTGGCAGACAAGAGGCAAAAAATCTTCAGCTGATAAAACACATCCAGCTCATTTCAAAACCCACATATTTTGGCTCTACCAACGGATTTTTTGTTCAAGAATATATTAAGGGCAGCGTGTTTCAGGATAGGTTAAATAAAAATAGGAAAGCAGATACGAGCGCTTACTTTACGCAGGCAGTGCTCGAACTTGTGAAGATACATACGGCTGCTTCGGCCGTGAAGCAGCCAACAGCGCTCAGGTCTTTTACCGAAGTATTACTTGAGAAACGAATACGCCAGGCAATTCGGTTCATTAAAAACATTGGTTTTCCGGCCTATCATAAGCTGAGTGGCCGGATCAATCCCGCTTGGTCCCTGGCTCTCGAAAATATCTCGATCGATAGCTTAGTAGCCACACTCCGCGTAAATGGACGTGAATGGTTCCTGGGTCACGGCGACTACAAGCCTAACAATCTTATTTTTGATGCAACGGGTCGGCTTTGGGTGCTCGATTGGCTTGGTATGGCGCGGGCGCAGCCCTGGTACGATCTCGCCTATCTGCTCTTGCAAGCAAAGCCTCAGGAAAAATACCTGCGTCTTTATCTCGCGCGCATGCATGGGGCTGGGTATCTCAAAAAGGTATCTTTTGCCAGCGCTAAAAAATTATTCAAGCAAGGGGTCATTTTCCAGCAGCTCATACGCGCCAAATCAAACGCGCCCAATATAAAAACGGGCAACGATCGCCATTATATTCGCGAGTTTAAGCGCTCAATGGACGGGCTTGTGGCTGTCTTGGCCTCCGCTCAATAAAAGTAGAAAAGAAAAAAGCGTTCGATGTTTTAAAAAAATGCCGCGTGTGTTATCTATTATTACGGCATTCAGCACCTTTAATCTTGAGACAGGGAGGTGTACTTGTGAGGAGACGCTACGTTACCGATTGGACCGACTGGGCGAGAGTCGTGAAGCATGAACTGACCGCGCGGGGCATCCTCGTGGACAAGGAGAGCCGCCGACAGAGGATCGTGATCGCGGAAACCAAGCGGTTCGGTGAGATGCTTCTCTTGGGCAACAAAGCAGCGCGCGGCAAACCTAAGCCGCCACTCTCACCGCAGTTCGCGATGGGCGATGAGTATCGGTATCACGAGATGCTCGTCTACCTGCCGCTCCTGTACCACGATGCTCCGAGCGAGATGGTGATCGGCGGGGGCGGGGACCTGCTTGCAGCTTGGCGCGGAACCCACTGCTATGGAGTGCAGCGCATCTCGGTCCTCGACTGGGACCTCAATGTACAGCGGCTGGTTCGCGAACATATCCCGGCCGTGGAGCGGCTCGGCGTACATCGCAATCCGAAGGTACACGCGGACAAGGAAGCCGACATGCGCGCATACCTGAAGCGCAGTACGCCTCCGGTTCCGGTATTCATCTGGGACCTGATCGACATGGAGAGTGTCGAGGGCTTCATGCCCAACACCCTTGAGTTGATCTATAAAAAGCTTCTACCCGGGGCGGTTGGGATATTCCAGGGCAGGGAGTACGCTCACGATAGCGAACCGCTCGCCCAGATCATCCGTAACTTTCGGAGTCTCAAGGAGTGGTTCACGACGGTGCTCCTCGTGCAGGTGCCGGTGGGTTCTTTCAACTACCGCGAGTGCCTCTATCTCGTGAGCAAGGAGCGGGTACTCAAGCCACACACGCCCCGCCCCGAAGAACTCGCCGAGCGGTTCGATCTTTCCCAACGGCGCTACTTCTTTCCCCGGACGCATGACGCGGCGCTCATGCTTGACCCGGAGATCGAGGCGGCGCTCATGATGCACGGACTCCTGTAGCACAAGTTGCCGGCGTTTACGCCGAAGAGGCCTCTCAGTATGAGGGGCCTCTTTCTTATGTAATCCCGCCTCGCCCTGGAAATGGTTAGGGCTAAAGTTCCTCCAGGTTTTCGGAACGTGCGGCGACCGAAGGAAGTCCCGTGGGAGACTCCGGAAAACACCACTCCACCCAAAAGGTGGAGTGGTGTTTTCTAGTCGCACGCGAAAACCTGCCGGTGCAAGCAGGTTTTCGTTAGGCTTTCCTCGGGGAAAGCGCCAATAAGTAATTTCCACGACAAGCTAGTGCAAGTTACATTTTATCTTTGTTAACGTGCAGGCGGATTATACACGCATTGTTCCGCTTTTCTTCCGGCATGATGCCGGATAAGATAGATTCGTCATTCGGCTCATAAGGTCCGAATTGAATGAGAGCGGAGGAAGTTTCTTCTCTCTATTGTAGTGGGCTGAGGGTAGGATCGCGTATTAATCTCATAGAAAAGCAAAATTATTTTTTATCGGCCTTTCAATAATTACTACGGTAAACAACTTTTATTTCTTTCACTTATTGTTCAAATATTGTTGCTTTGATTGATATAAAAATGCTCGCTTATCAGTTAGGTTTTATCGCACAGCGAAAAAATAATAGACAAAAAAAGCAACTGCAGTTGCTCTATGGCCAAAGGTGTGTTGTAGTTCTCGTAATTGCCGGAGCAGATTACCACGCCCGCACAATTTTCGCATCAAACTGGCCATCGCTTTTTTCTATGCCAATGAGTTTTACCTTAGTGCCCGTTGCGGCCACAGCCTGATTATCCCAAACGGTATCAGCAGCTAAACGTATGTCCCATCTTTTGCCACTTAGATCAGTAAGAATGAAGATATGGCTGTGATCAAATGTGGTTATTTGTCCACCTAAAAGCCCGAGTTCCGGATAAATCCAGATGTCGTTTTTTGAGTATACCAGCCGTTCATAGAGCGGCACGCGGGTGGAGAGGTAGTCGTCCCAGCCGACGCCGGCGCCTACATAATAAAAGCCATAGCCAAGCATGAGACTTGTAAGAATACTGCCGAGCACTACCCAATAGCTGGGATAGCGGTAGCCATGGCGGGTATACATGAAATTCAGGCGCGCAATAAGCGTAAGCACGATCAGGACCACCACCCACAAGTAAGAGACGGAAACGAGCGCATGCCCGATTGTTGAGCGGTGCAGATAGGGAATCACATCCCAGTCTTCGACATGGGCCATAACGAGCATCATCATGACCGCAAATGAACCGACGAGGGCGGCGGCTACGGCGAGCAACCAGAGCGCGTAATCCTTGAGGAGGAAACGCCAGCGGGGCTTCGGGGCAAGTTTTTCTTCTTCGATTCGTTCCAGTATTTTCTCCGAAAACGTTTCCATATTAGTTGAACCTAGTCATTGATACGTGTAACACTTAGGACTTCTTTAAGCTTCTTTTTAGCCCGGTTTAAGAGCGTAGCGATGGTACCGGGAGGTTTCTTTAAAATATCCGACATCTCCTCATAGCTTTTATCTTCTAAATATTTTAAA
>JBGOTK010000056.1:0-5977 GCA_041476445.1 Minisyncoccia bacterium
TCATGGTCAAAGCCAATCGTCTCGATCGTTACCCCCGGCATTCTTCGCAAGAGACCCCGCAGGGTCTTTTCCACATATACCGCGACGCCAGGCTTCAGGATCCGGCGGCGGTATTTGCATACCCATACGATGTGATACTCAGGGTGATACACCCCGTGGCCCGAGACATGGTAGCGCATGTCTCTTCAGTATACCGCCGCCGGGCTCATTCAACCCCGACTAAAGTCGGGGTGTTCTGCGAGGACGCCGCATAAAACAACCCGCCTCGTGCGCTTAACACGAGACGGGTCCCCTGGGTTCGCCCTAGGCTACTACTGCACGGCCCAGCCTTGACCGCCTTGGTCGGAGCACGATATGCAGCTTGATGCCGCTGTCCCACAGCATCGTACCGTCGCGAGTCGAGATGATCTCTGCTTCGAGATGCGTCTTCCCGTCCTCACTCCATTCCCGCTCTACTCGTATCCGCCTTGTGATACCGACCCTCGGATTGAACAGCTCGGGCGGAGGTGATTCGAGAGGCGAGATTACATCTGCGTACGACACGTCGACTGCAGAGTATTCGCCGCCCTGGATCGATTCGAGATGGTACACCTTTCCCACTGCCCCCGAATGATGCGGGCCATAGGGGTCCGCGAAAAGACGATATTCCGCAGTATCGAGATAGACAGGCGACCTGCTGTCAAAATAGTTCATCCTTGAATCCTCCTATTTGGTTGGTAAGGTTCAGAACTGTGCCTGCAGCCTAGCAAAAAAGAGCCGAGGAGACAATTTAACTAAAATATTTTGGCGAGAAAGGTACATATTTCACAAACATAGCAACGCCGGTTACACAACTTGCTTTCTTTTTTTTCCACCAGCCGACAGCAATCGGCAGTGCTAACGTCAGAATGTAACAGAGGTACACGTCGAGTTTGTAATAACCGTCTGCCGGCTGAAATACCCGCACCAAAAGGAGATAGACCAAAACGATCGCGATAAATGCCCAGACAAATCCGATAAGCGCGTAGTAGCCAAGCGAAGCCCCTTTTATTTTTTGAGTAACACCCAAAGTGTAATCACAACGCCCACGGGCATAATGACCCAGCCAAGCACCTCGGGGGGCAATACTGCAAATAACGCGATGCCGAGCGCGTAACCGATAAGCCAAAGCAAAAATCCCAAACCGAACGCGTCTTTAACAAATTGAGTGGTCATCGAGTAAGTATACTCCTCGGTGAGAAAGGCAATTTTTTGTTTCCCTGTCACGTGCTACCGAAGCTCGTACTGACTGAGTAATTTCTTATTCCCCTCAATTTGGTAATGAAGCAGTTCGGCATACAAGCCCTTTCGCCCGGCGAGCTCGCGCGGAGAGCCCTCGTCCACTATCATCCCGTCATCCAAAACAATAATGTGGTCGGCATTCTGAATGGTAGAAAAACGATGCGCAATGATAATGACCAATCGGTTTTTGAAGAGTTGCTGCAGCGCCTCTTGCACTAAATGTTCCGACTTTGAGTCCAGACTCGAAGTGGCTTCATCGAGGATGAGAATGGGTTTATCGTGGAGAATCGCACGCGCGATTTGAATTCTCTGCTTCTGTCCGCCGGAGAGTTTTACTCCCCGCTCGCCAATTTCGGCATCGAGTCCTTTTTTAAATTTAGAGACGAATTCGTAGGCATGCGCTTTTTTTAATGCCTCTATGACCGCTTCATCCGATGCGCTGTTTAAACCATACGCCACATTCTCGCGAATAGTGGACGAAAATAGCTCGTTATCCTGAAACACGAGTGCGACGTGTGCCCGAATCCAGGCCGGATCAGCCTCCGCGTATCGGGTCCCCGAAAGCCAAAGATCACCGCCTGTCGGCTCGTAGAGTTTCAAGATGAGATTAACGAGCGTCGTTTTCCCGGCGCCCGAATGGCCCACGAGCGCGATCGTTTCCTGTTTATCAAGAGACATGGAAACATCGCGCAACACAGGCGTCTCCGCTTCATAGGCAAAGGCAACGTGCTCAAATCGGACCTGCGGGTTCTTAAGAACCGGCGGTATGACTGCCGGTTGTTCTTTCTCGGCCTCCGGCAGGCTAAGCACCTCAAAAAACGCCTTGGAGTCTGCTTCCGCCTGCTGTACTTGTTCCAAAATAAAGCTCATACCGTAGAGAGGCCAGCGGAGTTGCGTTAAAATCTGAATGACGAGTACCATCTCACCTAATGTGAGTTCACCTAAGAAGGTCTTTCGGAAAATAATAAAGAGCACCGCAATCAGGATAATTTCGAGCCCGAACTCGCGGACGAAATTTAACAGATGGTACTCGGTTGATTGCTTATCATAAATAGTATTTATCTTCCCGTAGGTATCCGACACCCGTTGCCACTCCCCGCGCTGAGCATTATAGGTTTTGACGAGCTTGATGTTAGTGATGACCTCGGCGATTCGGCCGCGCGCGGCGTCTTCATGCACATTTTTTTCCACCTGCTTTTTACCCCACCTTTTGGTCGAGTACCGCGTGATAGCGATGTAGACCGGAAACACGGAGAGGGCGAGAAGTGCCACGCTCCAGTCGTAGTACGCCAAGACCGCTATGCCAAAGATCGCCTGGAGCACTCCCGGAATGATCCAGTTGCCTGCCTGCCCGATAAAATCGCGGATCGAGGTGATGCCGCGATTTAATTGGTTGATAATCTTGCCGGAGAGTTCGCCGTCAAAATGCCGCTGTTCGAGCGTAAAAATCTTCCGATAGTAGAGTTCAGTAAGAAACCGGCCAAGGCGCGAAGCAATGAAATCGCCGAGACGCTGCGCAATGGTATTAACAATCACGAGGGCGATATTAATCCCGAGGATGATCGCGAAGAAAAAAAGAAGGCGGTTATAGTCCCCGGTGCCGGAGGTTATCTGCGCGGTAAGCTCATCAACGACGAATTTTAAGGTGACGGGAGTGGCCTGCTGCAAAAGCGCCTGGAGCGTGATAAGCACAGCGGATAAAATAATCCACCCATGAAGCAACTTGGCGAGCTTTACGAGTTTTAGAATATTACTCATGTATTAGAGGAATCACGATCATCCTTGGAAATACTCCTCAGTTTTGACATTTATATAATAACCGCTCTACTAATAAAGCTTTGACTTATCTCTCCAAAGCCCAGGTGGCGGGACTCAAAATAATAATTCTGGGATAGGGGTAACTCTAGCTTCGACTTCCCGATGACAGTTTGCGCAGACAAGGATGCACTTATCAAGCTCCATTTTCACCTTCTCCCATGACCGTGTATAGCCTTTGTCTGCAATGCCGAAGTCTTTTTGTGAGGCAACTAAATGATGCAGATCAAGCGCGCCTTGATACTTGTTGTACCCGCAAATCTGGCACTGGCCACCCTTATACTCGATGGCCATTGTCTTAATCTTCCGGCGGCGTTTCGCCACAGCCTTGATAAGTTCCTCGCGGCGATCGGCATAGGTGCGCGTATCTTTCATAATTTACTTGTAGCAATAATAAACCGACGCTTGGGCTTTAGACAAGTTAGAAACCTTTGCTCCGGTGGTAGGACTCGAACCTACAACCATCGCCTTACACGTATTCCGAAGTTGCCTCCGGGGGTGGACTATCTCATATCCCTCTTGGGGACCCGGGTATATAGTCTCTACACATTTACTCCGACGTTACAGTCGGAGATTTAGCTCGGGATTGTCCACATGGGAGTTCCCCGAATTAGCCCAGTTTTTCCACATCGCATTGCTGCAATGGGCTGCCTTCTCGACAGGGCGCCGCTCTACCATTGAGCTACACCGGAGCAAAAGTTTCTATTAAATTTTAAGGAGCTACTAGGAATCCACCCTTCGATAAACTCAGGGCAAGCTATGCCGGAACGTATTGAATTTACGTGTAATAGATTATACAAAATCCCCTGCTTGAGCAAGTTTACCCCCACACCTAATGAGCTTATATTGGCTGGAAAAAGCGTGCTCAGAGCTCATTAGGTGTGGGGGTAAAAAGAGTTGATAGAAACGCCTCCCACGCAGTGTTTAAGGTCGTTTTACTCTCACATTTCTTCTCCACAGCGTGAATTTGACAAAGAAGATAATGTGTGCTAGCCTAATAAAGTAAACCGTAGCTAATTATTAACTGACTATTTCAGCATTATGACCTCATTTTCGCGCGTCGGTATGTTGGTGGCGGTAGCAGTGCTCACCGTTGGCGTTTTGGCGGGTACCGCAGAGGCTAATCATTCATGGGACGGCATTCATTGGCCGCGGACCGGAAGCACGGTTACCGTAAAACTCGGCAATAACGTCTCCTACGCATGGAACACGTATCTCGCGACAGCATCAAATGACTGGAGCAAGTCCTCAGTCTTGGACACTGTAGTAATGAGAGGACAAACGAATCCCAAAAATTGCCGGCCTACTCTTGGGCGCGTAGAAGTGTGCAGCAATAGGTACGGCGCGAACGGTTGGCTTGGCTTGGCTTCGGTGTGGATTACCAGCGACCTCCACCTTACGCAAGCGACAGTTAAATTGAACGACACTTATTTCAACACGCCGACCTATAACACTCCGGCATGGAGACGGTTCGTTGCGTGCCAAGAGGTGGGACACACCTTCGGACTCGATCACCAGGACGAAGACTTCTACAATCTGAATCTTGGTACCTGTATGGATTACACCATGGATGTGACCGGGCTTGCCAGCACAAACGGCACGCTCGATAATGAGCATCCCAATCAGCACGATTACGACGAACTTGAAGCTATCTACGCGCATCTTGATGGCGGTACGGCGGTAGGTTCGACTGTTCCAGGGAGTGTGGGGAGCAACACAAATGATGTTGATACCTCTAACCCCACAGCCTGGGGCAAGAAAATTCGCACGTCTTCCGACAAGCGCGCATCGCTCTACGAACGCGATCTCGGCAAAGGCAACAAAATGATTACCTTTGTTATCTGGTCACAGTTTGACGTAACCGAATAATCAACTACTCGTGAAAATAAAATAGCTCGTGCGCTGCACGGGCTATTTTATTTTCTGATACTCTGATAAAAAAGGCCCCCGAGCCGGAGAAGAATCTCCGGTGGGAGCTCAGGGTGCCTGCCTGGGGAAGGCAGGGCGGGAAATGGTCGTTCACGGGGGTCATCGTGTGTGCCAGAGACTGGAGTACCGATCCTGCGGATCGCCATGACTCCCCCGCCTGGAGTGGCTACTGAAGCGCCGGGCATGCCGCCGCTCTCGAACCTCGGCGTCGTGCCGAGCGACCATCTGCTTCACGCTCTCGTGGCGCCTGAAGATGTCACGGAACGGATCGGCCGTCAGTCGCCAACCCTCGAGCCAACGCAGATAGTCGCGCGAGTACAGCATGCCATCCGCCGGCAGCCAGGGAGCGAGCAAGCGCTCGTCGCCCAGGAACCACCGGTAGTGGTTCAGGGCCTGACCGACCACCGCGTCCTTCACGCTCCGCGCGTGATGGACATGACCGTTCAGAAGAACGGAGACCTTAAAGGGCGTGTCGCCGGTCCACTCGGGCTCGTCCATGAGGCTACGGCCCATGCGCACAATGCGATTCGGTCGGTCGCCCCTGCCCTCGTAGAGGGCGATGGCGCCCTCCTGCGCCCGCTGGCCGTCCAGCACTCGTACGGGGAAGCCGGCTTCTTTCAGCACTCCTTCCACCTTCTCGCGAACCCTGTACTCTGAGCTCTGGAGGACGAAGATCGGAGCAGTGAGCATGCTACCCTGCGTGTGTAGAGACATTCCTGCCTCCGAAGTTAGATGTGCACTACATTTGCACCTTGTGAACTGACTTATAAAAGAACTATGCGTTCGAGAGACCTCCTTTGGCTCTCGTCTCCATAAGCGAACGTGAATTGCACCTTCGCTTAGCTAAGACGAAAACCGGCCCCTAGGTCGGGCCGGTTTTATCTTTTCCCTTTGCACTCAGTTTCGTCTAGGAAGCAGATAAAGTCGGCCCTCGTCCAAGAAGGTTAAGTATAATGAGAAGGACGAACTGCCA
>JBGOTK010000057.1:0-5931 GCA_041476445.1 Minisyncoccia bacterium
ACCGAAACGATTTTGGCGCCCGCGTACGCCGGCGTGGAAGAGTTATAAAATGTTTCAACATAATCGCTCCCCGAGGCAGCATTAACAACGTGCACGCCCCAATAACTTTCGCTCTCGCGGGAAATGGACCGGCTTTGCACAGTGCGGAGCGCGAGGGTAATTTCTTTCGATTCAAGATCCAATTGGTTTCTCAAATAAAAATTCAAAAAAGCCGGTATGAGTAGCGCTCCCAGAATCATGAGAATGCCTATGGCGATCAGCAATTCGAGAAACGTAAAGCCATCCCGAACCGAGCCGTTTCGGCGGGTAATAAAATAATTTTCCCAAAATAGACGACGCATAGAAACTAGAACTGCCCGACTAATTGATAAATCGGGATAATGATGGAGAGGGCGATGATCGCGATAATGGCACCGATGCCCATAAGCAGTGCCGGCTCGAGAAGCGAAACGAGCGCCTTCAGGGAGGCGTCAATTTCAGTTTCATAAAAATTGCCGAGCGTCTGAAGAATATCTTCGATATGCCCTGACTTTTCGGAAATCGAAATAAGGTTGGTAACGGTTCGCGGAAACGCAGTTTCACGCTTAAACGATTCCCCGATAGTAAGACCCTTTGAAATACCCTCGCGGGAAATGCGGAGAATGGCCTGCCGGATTTCCTCGTTGCCCACGGCGCTGGCCGTAATTTCGAGCGAATCAAGAATAGGCAAACCGGAGGCAAGCAGCGATGAAAACGTGGTGGCAAACCGCTGAATCGCAATACGGGTTACGATATCTTTCACAACCGGCAGCTTAATGAAGAACAGATAAAGAAACCGCCGGAAGACATCGCTTCTTAAATACAAGAGCACAAAGATGGTAGTACCAAGAATCAGTGAACCCAAGATAAGCACCACATGAGCACCAAAGAACAAGCCAACCGCAAACACAACTCGAGAGAAGGCGGGGGGTGGTTTATCAAAATTAGAAAAAATATTGGCAATTTTCGGCAGCGCAAATGTTACTAACAGCAAAAGAATGGCTACTGACACGCTCATGAGCACAATGGGGTAAATCAGGGCGCCTTTGATGCGCGAGCGCAATGACTGCTGTTTTTCAAGGCCCGCGCTCAGATCAGCAAAGACTTTTTCGAGGCTGCCTGAAGCCTCGCCGGCCTTCACCATGTTTACAAACACCGGGGAAAATACTTTCGGATAGTTGGCAAAGGTCGAATAAAACGGCTTGCCCTTGCCAAGATTGGCGCGCATTTCAATAAGCAGAGATTTTACGGCCGGCTTGTCGAAATCGGCGATCAAAATATCGATGGCGCTAAAGAGATCGGTGCCGACTTTTAGCATGAGCGCCAGGTATTTGGTGAGGAACACCTGATCCGTCGTATTGATGCCGCCACCCAAAATACGGCGGCGCTGGGTAAGGAGGGTGTTGACCTGCCGGATTGCTACCGGCCGAAGCGCCTTGCTCGCCAGATACTCCAAAACCTCCGATGGTTGCTCGGCTTCAACATCGCCTTCCACCATCTTGTTGTCGGGACGAAGGGCAGTGTAATGGAACTGCATACGTAAATAAAGAGCTTACGTTTATTGTAGCATGCGCTAGGAACTCAGCCGACGAATGTGCTTATTCACGGATGACGCGGAGCACTTCTTCAATGGCCGTAAAGCCCTTCTCGGCTTTCCGCAAGCCGTCTTCGAACATGGTGATCATGCCGTCTTTGCGCGCCTGAGCAATGAGTTTATCAAGCGTAAATCCCGGATCAACAATGATTTTCCGGATTTCCTCGGTCATACTTAGCACCTCAAATATGCCGATGCGCCCGCGGAACCCTGTGTCGCTGCATGCCTTGCAGCCCTTGCCGCGATACAGCACTTTGGGCAGCTTAAATTCGCCCGTATAGCCGAGCTCCGTAAGCTGCCGCCGAATGGTGTTCTCAAGCGATTCGTCGGGAATATACGAATAGATACAATCGTCGCACACTTTCCGCACCAGGCGCTGCGCCATCACGGCATTTAAGACCGCCGCAGCCAAAAAGGGCGGTATATGCATATCAATGAAGCGCGGGATCGCTGTGGGGGCATCGTTCGTGTGCAGCGTTGAGAGCACCAGGTGGCCGGTAAGCGCCGAGTGCACGGAAATTTCCGCCGTTTCCTCGTCCCTGATTTCACCCACCATAATAATGTTGGGATCTTGCCGCAATATGGCGCGCAGACCGCCCGCAAAGGTGATGCCCGCTTGGTTATTAATCTGCGTTTGGTTGATATAACGCATATCATATTCAATTGGGTCCTCAATAGTCACGATATTCACCTCGGGGCGGTTCAGCATATTTAAGACCGAGTAGAGCGTGGTTGTTTTTCCCGACCCGGTGGGTCCGGTCACCAGAAACATGCCGTACGATTTTTCGATGTTTTCGCGTACAATCTTCGTCATATCTTTCAGCATGCCAAGCTCTTCGAGCGAGAGTGGCTTTTGCGACGACGGCAAAAGGCGCATGACGATCTTTTCTCCGTAAAACGTGGGCATTACGGCAATACGGACATCGATCTGATCCCCGCCCACCCCTTGTCGGAACCGGCCATCCTGCGGCAGCATATGCTCATCGATTTTGAGCCCGCCCAAAAGCTTGAGGCGCGCGATGAGCGCCGAACTGATTTCTTTGGGCATGCGCGAAATTTCCCGAAGCACGCCGTCAACCCGGTACCGGAGCAAAATGGCATCTTCCAATACTTCGAGATGGATATCCGAAGCCCGGCCCGAGACCGCATAACTCATGATATTGTCGATAATAGCGACAATCGGCACTTCAACCGCCTTCTCTTCAATCCCCCGCGCGCGGCTCCGGAGCGAGGCCAGGATATTTTCCTGGATAATCTTGTTGAAGTCCTGGGCCATGCGCGCGCCGAAAAGCGAAAACCCTTTGTCGAGGTCCTCCGCGGTCGCCAGAAACGGTTTGATTTGGTGTCCCAGCCGGCGCTCAAGAAAACCGATGGTTTCAAGATCGCTTGGATCGGCCATCGCGACGTCGAGCGTGCCATCCGGCTCTTGTTTAAAGATAATGACACGGCGTTGCCGGGCCACGTCCTCAGAAATCAAGCGCAGCGCTTTTTCGTCTATAGTAGCCGAGAGCAGGTTGGCCTGCTCCACGCCAAAGTAGCGCTTTAACAGCTCGTAATAATACTCGCGGGTGATAACGCCCTTTGAAATCAAAATATCCCCGATAGCCTGGCCCATGCGGTCCGCCTCCTTGGCGATACCCGTGAATACCTCTTCGGTTATCAATTTGTCCCGAAGAAGCGTTTCTTTTAACTTCTCAAGGGGTAGTTGAATCACGATTTAAAAAATGGGTTAAAAGAGAAGGTTAACATAGTTGGACAGAGAGAGTAGTTCATAGAACGGCAAAAAACGCACCCCATAATATTCTACTACACACACGAGCGCCACGCTCGGCAGCCAAAGGTAATATGCGGAAACGCGTTCTTTAGTCGAGCGGACAAGGCCGTAACCAAGCTCGAAGAAAAAATAAATGATAAGTACGAGCAGAAATGCATAGATGATTCCGGGAAAACCAGCAAGAAACAGCCCGATCGCGACAAAACCCAGCTCCTCCTCATAAAAAAATCGACTCCCGCCGTGGAGGTTCAAACGATGTGCGCCGTACCAGAAGACAAGCGCACCAAGCAGCGAAAGAATATACGAAATGAACAAGCGAAAAAAGATGAAATAGTAAAAATAAAAAGGCGCTTGCCTGTTTTCTCCCGGCAATAAGTATTTGGTGAGTGCGTTCCCCTGCCAGGCGGCATACTGCAAAAATGAGTAATAGACGAGCACAAAAAATATGAGAAACACTGCGGAGTAAAAAATCCGGCTGCGAAAGCCCAGAAGGAAGCGTCTCCCCCGAGAGGTGCACGATGCGATAAAAAGAATGCCAAGAACCAAGACTCGCACCGCTAAAAGGAGCATATGAGGAATTATAATATATTTTACCGCAGCCCGTTATCGCACCCAGGAACACGAAAAAGCCGCAGAAGCGGCTTTTCGTGAAAATAAGCAACTTAAACTAAAGATTAAGACCTGGCTGGTTGCCTACCTCATACACAGCATCGCAGGTGCCCCCATCCTTGCCTGCTAAGTTATCGCCGTTTATCCCATACTTTGCACTTTCAAAGACGCCGTTCAACTCATACGCGAGGTTGCTATCATCGCATTTGTACCGATAGACAAGCCCCCACCCAGTAGTGGAACTATTGCTCGGATCCACCGGCAATATGCTAAGCGGCGAACCACCGGGAATGGAAGTGAAGTTTACCGGAAGCCAGCCCAAACCATCAATGGCGCGACTAGCCGTGGTTGACGCACTGCCCCCGCCGCTCGTACCACATGTCGCGCCAAACGTAGTACTGGCACCCCCGACAGTCCCGCCTACCGCAAAGAATACGTTCGAGGCGCACGCGCCCGAACTTGGCGAATGAAGCGAGGGGGAGGGCGCGGCGGTAAGATACAGCGAAAGGGCGCTATTTAAAGTAGAGAGGTCGGAAACGCGTTGCGAATCCCGTGCCTGGCGCAGTAGTTCAGCCGGATTCAAAACCAAGACCGTAGTAGTTGCGAGAATCGCAAGAATACCGATAACGATAAGAAGCTCAAGTAACGTAAAGCCTTTTTGCATGCGCATTGTTATATAAAAAATTAATCGACTGGTTAACCTCCCCCGTTCGACGTCTATTTAATAATACCTTCATTATATAGCCTCCAGCCGAGAAGATAACGCACAGTGTGGATAACTCTAATTTACCCTCCTAGCATGCTTACAAAGTCGTTGGGGAGTTCTGCGCCGAGGGTAAGGTGAGTACCCGGCTCAGGAGAAAATTCGAGTGATTCGGCGTGTAGCAGTTGCCGGGCCGGAAATGTTTTTAGCCCTTGATGCTCGGCTTGTTTTTTTAGCCTCAGGTTCACTTTTTTACCGTAGAGCATATCCCCCACAATGGGATGGCCCAGAGAGGCTAGATGAATGCGTAGTTGGTGTGTCCTGCCTGTTTTTGGAATGAGTTCGACTAAGGTGGTTGCCTCATGAAGCACCGCTAAATATTTTTTTACCCGATACGCGGTTATCGCCTCCTTTTGCATCTTCGTTGAGTGAAGCGATCGTTTTACTGAACCGCTTAGTATCCCGATAGGTCGATCAACAACTCCCGCTTCGGGCATTACCCTACCCCACACGAGCGCCAAATATTTTTTTATTACTTTGTGCTCACTAAAAAGCGACTTCAGATATAAAAAATATTCCTGATTTCTTGGAATAAGCATAATGCCCGACGTATCCCTATCCAGTCTATGCACGATCCCCGGCCGCGTAGTCGGATCATCGCCCACTGTTTTTAATTCTGGGTATTTCTTAAGTAGCCAATCAACTAGTGTTTCTTCCCTTTGCGCTTTTTGTTTTGCGCTAATTGCTACTCTGTGCACCAAAAGCCCCGCCGGTTTGTCGACCGCAAGAAAACGCTTATCTTCGTAAATAATTTTTGGTTCTTGCAAGGGGTGCGCCCTATAGGGATCGGACCTATGGCCTTCACAATGTCAATGTGACGCTCTACCACTGAGCTAAGGGCGCGTAACTATCATCTCATTAAAGCATACATCAAAGAGCGCTCTAGTCCGGCGCGATTTTGATTGGGTAGTACTTTTTGTAATCGCCCGCTAAACGCAAGCTGTTTGCGTTTAGCCCTGCCTGCCGGTAGGCAGGTCAGTGGGCTAAGGGCGCGTATGTAGGAATATAGCGTCCGCATACAAAAAAGTAAAATTTATGCGGCGTCCTCGCAGAACACCCCGACTTTAGTCGGGGTTGAATGAGCCCGGCGGCGGTATACTGAAGGGACATGCGCTACCATGTCTCGGGCCACGGGGTGTATCACCTTGAGTATCACATCGTATGGGTATGCAA
>JBGOTK010000058.1:0-5757 GCA_041476445.1 Minisyncoccia bacterium
GACTTCAACCTGATCACGGCTGCTGAACTCGCCCATATTGTGTATCGGCTGAACAAGCGTCCACGCAAACGACTCGGATTCAAGAGTCCGCGTCAGATATTTCTGAGGAAGTGAGTGGTGCAATTAGAGTGCTAATTCAAGGGATAGAGTAAAATATTTAGATGAGGATTGTCGCACACTTAGATATGGACGCCTTCTTTGCGGCCATAGAAGAAAGAAATCGCCCAAAGCTTAAAGGTATGCCCATTGTGGTTGGTGCTGACCCAGAGGGCGGCAAGGGCCGCGGCGTGGTCTCTACGGCGAACTATAAGGCTCGGGAGTATGGTATACGCTCGGCTATACCCATAGGCGAGGCCTGGGAGAAGTCGGAGGCGGCCAGGAAAGCTGGTAAGCCAGCGGCGGTCTTTATCGGCGGGAGTTACGGCGACTATGGCAAAGTTTCGGCAAACATTTATGAGATAGTGCGTAAGCACGTGGAGCAGATCGAACGGGCGAGTATTGATGAGATGTATATGGATTTGAGTTTTGCTGGTTCGTATGAGAAGGCAATTGAAATTTGCGATGCGATAAAAGAAGAAATCAGAGAGCAAGAAAAATTAACCTGCTCGATAGGTATTGGGCCGAATAAACTCGTCGCGAAAATCGCATCCGATCGGAAAAAACCAGATGGTTTAGTGGTGGTAGAAGAAAAAGAGGTGCAAGATTTTTTGGATCCGCTCTCGGTACGCGTAATCCCAGGGATTGGGCCCAAGGCTGAAGTTGAACTCCAAAAACTGAATATAAAAGCGATTAGCGATTTGCGTAAAGTTTCTCTGGAAACGTTACGAGCGCACTTTGGCAAATGGGGTGGAGAAATGTGGCGGAAGGCACGAGGGATAAGTGATTCACCCGTGGAAGAGAGCCATGAGACAAAGTCGGTGAGTAAACAGGAAACATTCCACAAAGATCTTCTCGACCCAGTGGAACTTACGGGGGTGCTAAAGAAACTCGCCCATGATACATTTGGGGCGCTTAAGGAAGACGGTTTTTCGGGTTTCAGAACACTCACGCTCGCCGTGCGTTTCAAAGGCTTTGATACGAAGACGGTGCGACATACGTTCAAAAATACGCAGAGTGACGCGCACACACTCGAATTCGAAGCGATTAAACTTTTCCTGCCGTTTCTCGACAAACGCAGAAACGAGCGAGCCAGGCCGATCCGCCTTTTGGGCGTGCGGCTTGAAAAACTTACGTAATGAGTGCACTGTGATTAAAGACGAATAGGGAGGTGCTTCGATGCCATCGATGGTGCCAGGCGCATTGGTCTACCGAGTCTTGAGGGCAGAAGTGGATCAGAAGAACCCGCCGCCCTCACGCATTCCCGTCGATCGCTGGGAATCTACGGTAGCGGAGGTACAGAAGATTGTTGACGGGTTAGGCGGCGGCCGCGAGGTCTTCTACGTGAACGAACCGCCGCACGAGTGCTGGAGGAAGATGGACATTCTCGCGGTTCAGGGTCACGGACTCGACATCGTGCTCGAATCCTTCCTGGAACTGGGAGATGTTCCGTTTTTGGACATGCGGATCTAGCGCCGGTGTGGGGAGGGGCCATCCGGCCCCTCTAACCTTCTTGTGTTCCAGACTTTTTTACTATTTAATGAATCAATATGGAAAAACGATATCTCCTTAATTTCTTTATTGCTATAATCGTGATAGGCGTATTTTTTTATGCGGCCAAGCAATATGGGGCGAGTCATGATGTGCTCGGATCGCTTCCGGTAGGCAGCACTGCTTCCTCAAACGAAGACACAAGTACCGGCATGGACATTACCATTAATAATCTTTTGGATTCAAAAAGCCAAACGAAAGACAAGGTTACTATGGAAGACACAAAAGTCGGCACGGGAGCAGAGGCAGAAGTGGGCGACACGGTAACGGTACACTATACCGGTACGCTTACCGACGGTACGAAGTTCGACAGTTCGCGCGATCGCAATACCCCATTTACCTTTACCCTTGGCCAGGGGCGCGTGATTCAGGGTTGGGAGCAGGGGATTCCGGGCATGAAAGTAGGAGGTATGCGAAAACTTACCATTCCCGCAACGCTTGGGTATGGTACGCGCGGCCAGGGGCCCATTCCGCCGAACGCCACGCTTATCTTTGACGTTGAGCTTTTGAAGGTGGAGAAAAAATAAAACTGGCTCTGCTATAATAAAAGGGCGATGAGCGATACACTGGTTGTGGCGCAGACAGTTTTTTACGCAACGTTTTCTTTTGCGATACTCCTCGTCTCGCTTATTTTAGCCGTGGTTGCATTTTACCTTATCCGCATCGCGCGGCATCTCTCGAAAGTGGCCCGGAATGTAGAGCATCTCTCCGACGAGGCGCGCGAACGCATTCTAAGTTATATTGATGAACTGTCACAGCTCCCGCTCGTCTCGCTTTTATTTAGAAAACGGGAAAGGAAACACACTGAGAATCGGAAAGGTCGTTTGTAGATATATAAAGTAGTCCCTATGGCCAAAAAAACTAATACAAAAGAAACTCCCCGAAAGAGATCCGGCGGCAAAGTCTTTACCGGCATCTTGACCGGCGCGGCGCTCGGCGTAGCCGCGGCACTTTTGCTCACTTCGCCAAACGGCAAAAAATTGCGCAAGGATTTGAGTAAACGCGCCGCTGATTTTTATACCTATATCTCCCCGCAGCTTAAGAAACTCCGAACAATGAGCCAAAAGGAATATGAAGTATTTATCGACCAGGCAGTGAAACAGTACGGTAGGCTGAAGAAGATGTCAGGCCCGGAAATGGTGAAACTCACCAAGGAGGCAAAAAAAGTCTGGGGTCAGGTCACTAAATACTTATAGCTTGAAATCGTCAGTAGGTTCTCGCACCTTTTATTTGAGGCCGTTTTTTGGTATATTGAAGCGTAATTTAGTATTGAAATCGGCTCTCACATGAACAGGGAGTTAATGCAAAAAATATTCGCCTGGGCGCTTATTATCATGCTTACACTTAGTCTTGTAGGCACCGCCATTTTTTATAGCCGCTAATCCTCTTATGGCCGACAGGAATACTCTTCTCAGAACATTTGCGGCACTCGTGGTAGTCGCGGGCCTCGTCGTGTTTGCGGGCGTGAACGAGACGCTTATGATCGTCTTTGTGTTAATCGGCCTTTCGCTGCTTGTTTTTGTGCATGAAGCCGGCCATTTTCTTGTGGCTAAATTTTTCAATATGAAAGTAGACGAATTCGGGTTTGGCCTGCCGCCGCGCCTGTGGGGCAAACAAGTGGGTGAGACGGTCTATAGTTTAAACTGGCTGCCGTTCGGCGGGTTTGTGAAGGTATATGGCGAAGAGGGGGGAGAGAACGTCACCATGACCGGCCAGAAGGCGGTAGACACTGCCTCGCCCGACTACACCCGCAGTTTTGCCGTACAGCCCGCCTGGAAACGACTCATCGTGATTGTTGCCGGCGTAACGATGAATTTTATTTTCGGCTGGCTTGTGCTCACGGCTGCTTTTATGATCGGTACGCCCGAGGGCGTTATTATTACCGAAATTGCCAAAAATTCTCCGGCCGAGGCGGTGGGCATTTTGCCTGGCGACCGGATGCTCGACTTTAAAACCGCCGACGAGTTTACGCGCTTTATTCAGGAGCATAAAGGAAGGGAAGCGAGGCTGCGCGTTGAAGAACGCGGCGCAGAAAAGACGATTACCGTTACGCCGCGCGAGACTCCGCCAGAAGGGCAAGGGGCGTTGGGCGTGGGGCTCACTGACGGCGGCGGCCAATTGGGGCTTCTAGATGCGGCGCGCGAGGCATTTCTCAGCACCCTCTACATTATTCAGGCGATATTCATAGGATTATGGGGTCTCGTCGCTGGACTGTTCCGTGGCAATGCGGATTTAAACAGCGTCGTGGGGCCCGTGGGCATCGTCGGCGTTGCGTCTGATGCGACCCGCATGGGACTCGTGTATCTTCTGCATCTCCTCGCGTTAATTTCGGTGAATCTCGGTGTGATAAATATCGTCCCGTTTCCAGCGCTCGACGGCGGACGCGCACTGTTTATCCTGTTAGAAAAAATAAAGGGTTCGCCTTTGCCGGCCAAGGCTGAACGGGTGGTGAACGGCGTCGGGTTTGTATTTTTAATTGCCCTTATGGCACTCATTACTATTCGCGACGTGGGCAGGCTTTTACACCTATGAGGCAATCGAAACTTTTCACCAGAGTGCTGCGCGATGCGCCCAAAGACGAGGAAACCGTGAACGCGATGCTTTTAGTGCGCGGCGGCTTTGTCGACAAACTTATGGCGGGCGTATATTCCTATCTGCCGCTCGGCCTCCGCGTTCTTAAGAATATCAGCCAAATCGTGCGCGAAGAAATGGATGCCATCGGGGGACAGGAGGTGCTTATGGCCATGCTGCATCCCAAGGAGATTTGGGAGAAAACGGGTCAGTGGAAAAAACTTGACGTGCTTTTCGAGCTTGAGAGCCGAACCGGCAAAGAATATGCGATCGGTCAAAGCGAAGAAGAGGTGGTGACGCCGCTTGTTATGAGGCGCATAGACACCTATAAAGATTTGCCCGTAGCCACGTACCAGATCCACTGGAAGTTTCGTGATGAACTACGTTCGAAATCAGGTTTATTGCGCGGCCGTGAGTTCCTCATGAAAGATATGTATAGCTTCCATGAGCATCAAGCCGACTTTGATCGGTTTTACGAAGTGGCGAAGCAGGCTTACCTAAAAGTATTCGACCGGTTGGGGCTCGTTGCCAAGGTCACCGAGGCCTCGGGAGGCAGCTTCACCGAAAAAATTTCTTATGAGTTCATGGTGCTTACCGATGCGGGCGAGGACGATATTCTCTACTGTGATCAGTGCGAATTTTGCGTGAATGTCGATATCGCCAAACAAAAAGAGGGCGCTACGTGTCCGAAATGCAGCCGCGGTAAACTCTCGAAAGCCCGCGCATCCGAAGTGGGCAATGTTTTTGATCTCGGCCAGAAATATGGAAAAAATTTCGACCTTACTTTCGTAGACAGAGATGGCCAAAAGCAGTATCCGATAATGGGCTGTTTTGGCATCGGCATCTCGCGACTTATGGGGGTAATTGTTGAGAAATATCATGATGATAAAGGCATTATTTGGCCCGAGTCTTCAGCGCCCTTCGCGGCGCATCTCCTGGCTCTTTACGGGAGGGAGGATTCGGATAATAATGAGGTGCGCGAGAAAGCCGAATCGTTCTATGAAAAGCTCCAAAAAGCCGGTGTAGCAGTTCTCTTTGACGACCGTGAAGACAAAACGCCTGGCGAAAAGTTCGCTGAAGCCGATCTTTTAGGCCTGCCTTGGCGGCTGGTCGTAAGCGCGCGATCAAAAGACAAGATCGAGGTAAAACGGCGAAGCGATACCGAGAGCCGACTGCTTACGGGACACGAGGCCTTGGCTAGCTTTATGGACAAGCAGTAACTCTGGCCCCTCAGGCAGAGAGTGCGATTTTTCTCGGACCGCAATTTAATATGCGCAATTTTTTTTCTAAAGACGTGGGCGTTGATTTGGGTACGGCAAATACCTTGGTCTATATGCGGGGCAAGGGCATTGTCATCAACCAGCCATCCATGGCGGCGATCAACCTTAAAACGGGGAGTATTTTTGCGATTGGCGAAATGGCCAAGAAGATGCAGAGCCGGACGCCGCAGCACATTAGCGTGGTTCGGCCGCTGGTAAACGGGGTGATCTCGGACTTTGAAGTAACGCAGGAAATGCTCCGGCAACTTTTACGTCTTGC
>JBGOTK010000059.1:0-5703 GCA_041476445.1 Minisyncoccia bacterium
CACATCGTGATCTTGGGCGCCGGCTTTGGCGGTCTTAAAGCTGCGCTTACCATAGAGAAGGGCCTGAAGAGCGAGGGTTTGCTCGATCGCTACCAGGTGGTATTGGTGGATAGAAATAGCTACCACACCTATACGCCGGCGCTCTATGAAGTCGCGACGAGCTCGCACGAGGCGGCCAACAATTTAGACGTGAAATCAATCGTCGCATTTCCCTTGAGCGAGCTTACCGCGCACACTTCTGTTCTCGTCGTTGCAGGCAAGGTGCGTACGCTTGATCTTGCCGAGGGCGATGTGCACCTTCAAAACGGCGAGAAGATCCAATACGAATACGTTGTGCTTGCCCTCGGCTCCGAAACGAACGACTTCGGCATTCCCGGCGTGGACGAACACGCGATCGGACTCCGCACCTTTACCGACGCGCTCCGTATCCGCGATAAGGTTATTGAAGTAATTGAAGAAAAACAAAACGAAAAAATAAATATTGTGATAAGCGGCGGAGGTTCAACGGGCGTTGAATTCGCGGGCGAGCTGCAGACCTGGCTCATGGCCATGCGTGACAAAGGCAAGAAGTGCAACGCTTGGGTTTCTATTGTTGAGGGTGGCCCGCAAATATTGGGTCCGTTTCCGCCAAAAATCGTTGCCAAAGCCGTAAAGCGTTTTCGTGATCTTGGCGTAGAGCTTATAACGAGCGAGATGATTACCGAGGTCCGCAAACATGACATCCAACTAAAGAGCGGGCGTAGCCTGCCATTTGACGTCTGCGTGTGGGCCGCGGGAGTGAAAGCGCCTTCTGTTCTCGGCACCATGCCGCTCCAAAATGAACGCGGCCGGCTTCAAGTCGAGCGCATGATGCAGTGCCTGCCAGAAACCCCGGACCTCAAAATCTATGGCAAGATCTACGCCGTGGGAGATAACATCTGTTTTTATGATCTGGCTACCAAAAAACCCATACCCGGTGTTGCCCGTGCCGCAATTTCGCAGGGCAAAGTGGTAGCAATGAATATTTTGGAAGATATCCGTTACCACGAAAAGCTCTCGCCCAATATCGCGCACACCGTCTACCAACCGATGCACTACCCATATATCTTGCCGATCGGCGGCAAGTGGGCGATCGCAAAACTCGGCCCTATCGTGCTCACTGGCTTCTGGGCATGGGTATTAAAAGAACTCGTGGAATTGAACTATATGTTTTCCATTATGTCGCCGTTACGCGCCCTGCGTGCCTGGGTCAAAGGTTTGTGGGTCGTGATAAAAAACGAAAAGGCGGGGTAATGGCTGGAAAATCAGCGCGGTAGCACGAAAAGATAGTACGTCCATTTGACGATCGTCAAGTGGACGTACTAAAGCGGCGCGTCTGACGACAAAAATAGCGGGTAAACCCAACGCTTAATCAGCTTCGGAATAACTCGATAGACAAAAGCCAATTAGGTGTGTAGGTAAATATAAAAAAACACCTCCCTCTCGCAACACCGTTTGTGCATGTGCGAGAGAGAGGTGGGCCGGGGGTGGCGCTGGGCGGCAGAGCCCATTGGGGTTGGCGACCTAGCCACAGCCCCGGACCATTGAGACCGAACTGCTTAGACGAAGAAAGTGATCTGGGGGTCGGGCGCGGAGCGGACCTACTACCTGATGCTCGCGTAAGACCAACGTGCCTGCATGATGCGATCTGTGCGCCCCGCCAAACCCATGGGGCGATGAGCGAACCCAGCCGTGGGTCAAGATGTAGACTTCGGCCCCCCTCGGCTAGTGGCGCTACGCCGCAGACGGAACGCCAGGTGATTCAGCAACGCGAGAAGCGCAAGCAACCTAAGCGGCATGAGCAAGTTCAGCAACGTGCGGCCGACCCCCAGACTCTAATGTCGATTTTGATGCTGGATGTTTTATATATCCGAAGTTGTACTTTGTCAATTGTCACATGTCAAATGTCAATGGTAAATTGATGGTATACTATGACCAAAATGAAGTTCCTATCGAAAACCTCGGTAAAAAAGCTCTCCGGCGTCGCCCTCCTGCGGCTCGACTTTAATACCCAGGACGACTGGCGGCTTAAGGCAGCGCTGCCAACCATCCAGTTCCTGCTGAAGTATGCGAAGGCGATTGTGATCCTGAGTCATAAGGGCCGGCCGATGGGCTTCCAGAGGGAGTTCAGTCTCAAAAGCGATGCCCAGCATCTGGGCGAGTTTTTGAAGCGCCCGGTAAATTTTTTTGACGAGTTTAATCTTATCCACATTAGAAAGGAAGCCGAAAGCGCCCCACCGGGCTCCATTTTTGTTTTAGAAAATCTACGCTTCATGCCGGGTGAAGCGAAGAACGACCGTGAGTTTGCCTCAAATCTTGCGCTGCTTGGCGACTATTTTGTAAACGAGGCTTTTGCCGTCTCGCATCGCGAAAACGCCTCGGTGTGCGCCATCACCGAGTTTTTACCGTCGTATGCCGGGCTTGGCCTTGAATCTGAAATAGTGAATCTCTCTAAAGTGATGGGTGCGGCGAAACGGCCGCTCCTCATGATTATCGGCGGCGCGAAAATGGAAGATAAATTAGGCGTCATCAAATTTTTTAAAAGCAAGGCCGACCTGTTTCTCGTGGGCGGCGCGCTCGCGAATACGCTCCTCAAGCTTCGTGGCGTGGATATTGGATCATCGCTGTACGAAAAAAGCGTATCAAAAGATGTAGCCGAGCTCGCCAAAAACATGAAAATTAACCTGCCCACAGATTATCGCATCGATAACGGCGCTATTCTCGATATCGGCCCGAAAACAGAAAAGAAGTATGAGGAAGAAATTGCCAAAGCGCGAACAATAGTCTGGAACGGGCCGATGGGCATGATCGAAAAAGAAGGCTTCGCTCACGGCACGAATGCTGTTGCCCGGGCGCTCGCCGCGAATATCCGCGCCTTTACGCTCGTGGGCGGCGGTGAAACGGTGATGGCAGTGAAGAAGCTGAAAATTGACGACCGGCTTAGCTTCATCTCAACAGGCGGTGGCGCCATGCTCGACTATTTGGCGGGGCTCAAGCTGCCAGGCCTCGTGGCGCTTGATAGGAAGCGAAAAGCGAATAGGGAATAGCGAATTGTAAATGAGGATTAATGTATTCGTAGCATTCGAACGTGATTCGTAGATTAGTATTACGCTCAACACTAGCCACTATGAAAAATATTGTTATTTTCTACCATGCCGGCTGCCCGGATGGTTTTGGCAGCGCCTATGCCGCCTGGAATAAATTCGGGAACAGGGCCGAATATCTTCCCTATCAGCACCAGCGGCCACTGCCTAAAGTTCCCGAGGGCAAAGAAGTTTACTTCATTGACATCATTGCGCCGGAAAAGGAGCTTATGAAACTCATGACAGCAAATAAGCGTGTTACAGCCATCGACCACCACGCCATGATGGCGCCGCTTGTGAGGAAAACTTATAAGTCGCTTTTTAATAATAATCACTCGGGAGCGGTGCTTGCCTGGCATTATTTTCACGGCAAAAAACCCGTACCGCGACTCCTCCTTTATATCGAAGACAGCGATCTATGGCGCTTCAAAGTGGCGAATACACGCGAAGTGGGCAGTGCACTTCAGCTTATCTCGTTTGATTTTAAGAAATGGGATAAGTTTGCCCGCGAACTCGAGCGGCCGCAAAGCCGGAAAAAGATCATCGAGCGCGGGCGCATTGTTTTGCAGTATGAAAATAAACTCGTAGATAGCCTCGCAAGCCACGATGCTCAGTTGGTGCGTTTTCAGGGCATCAAAACTTTGGCTGTAAACTCTCCCTACTTTCACTCGGAAATTGGCAATGCGCTCTACAAAAAATTGCCGCCCATCGGCATTGTGTGGCGCGATACTCACAATATGCGGAAGTTTTCTCTACGTTCAAATGGTAAAGTAGATGTGGCGAAGCTTGCTGCTCAATTCGGCGGCGGGGGACACAAAGCCGCCGCCGGCTTTCGCACGCCGCTTGAGGCGAAGTTGCCATGGAAAAGAATTAAAAATAATTTATAGTAATCCTCATATGGCAATAATCAAGAAAAAAATATGGCCGGAATACTTTGAGTCAGTGGCATCGGGCAAAAAGAAATTTGAGCTTCGTCTTAACGATGTACCCATTGAAGCTGGCGACACGCTTATTCTCGAAGAGTGGGATCCGCAGACGAAAGCCTACACGGGCCGGACGCACGAAAAGCAGGTAACTCTGGCGACAATATTCACGCCCGCTGAGCTTCAAAAATTTTGGCCCCAAGCTGATATAGATAAGTACGGCCTACGCATACTTTCGATCGAGTAGGGAGACTCTAGCGCAACTTCGACCAATATTTTATATTTGAGGATAGATTCTTCGCGAGGGGAGGCCAACGTATGGCAGCTATCGTTGTGGAGAGTGGCATGGTCGTGGGGATCGAGGCGCCGGTTCGCGAACCCCAAGAACTACTCACCCTGTTCGAGGCACGGTACTGGGCGGAAGAGGACTGCATTCGACGCGCCCTCGTAGCCACGCGCGGGAACGTCACTCATGCAGCCATCATCGTTGGCAGATCTAGGCCGACCCTGCACGGTCTCATGAAAGATCACGGCCTCACCCGCCAGATGTTCCAGCCTTCGGATGCCTCTCCAGCAGAGGCGTAGCTTCATCGGGGACAGCGCGCGCTGTCCCCGAAACTAACTTTGTTACAATTAATGCGACATGAAACAAGCTTTATTTTCCGGCGGCATACACGAAGTTACTATTCACACCGACGGCGGCTCACGCGGCAACCCGGGCCCAGCTGCCATAGGCGTGGTGGTTAAATACGGCGGCGTAAAAAAAGAATACGGCGAGACACTGGGTAACCAAACGAATAACGTGGCCGAATATCAGGCGGTCGTTTTTGCGCTCAAGAAAACTAAGCAGCATATAGGCAAGGCGAATTCAAAGAACGCGACCGTGAAACTATATGCCGACAGCGAACTTTTATTAAAAAAACTAAAAGGCGAGTATAAAGTTGAGGAGGAAAGCCTGCAGATGTTCTGGATGCAGATTTGGAACTTGAGATTGGATTATAAAAAGGTGGAGTTTCACCACGTATTTCGCGAAAAAAATAAAGAGGCGGACAGAATGGTGAACCGCGCGCTTGATGGTAGGTTAAGCTAGTTATTATCTGATTCGTATTTCGTAGAGAACGCCAGTGATAAAAAACGACGATCCTGTCTACTTCTGCCTTGGTGACAGATAGCAGAACAGGGCCGGGAGCGTTGCGGCTAGTACAAGATCTCCTCCAAGTCGTGAATTGACTTTGAGTAATATATGCTGTTCTAATTGACAGAGATAGAGGTTTTGCAGTTCACCAAAAGACGAGGGAGGAAATACGATGACCCAGCTGGTGTTGGAGACTCGCGAGATGCAGCTCGTACGGGAGAGTGTGGGGCACATCAATGTGAGGGAGGTGCAGAGAGCCCTAGCTCGCCAGCGGCCGGCGCAAGGTGCCACCTACCTGGGGCTGGCGAGTTTACGGCTTCAGCAGCTGGGCGCCTACTTGCTCCATCTCGCCGCCGAGGATCGCGAATTGTATTACTTCGACTCCGCGTTACTTCAGGATTTTGGCGACCACCCCAAAATTCTGGAGCCGCAGCTCAGCGACTTGCGTGCCGAGGTCGCCGACCTGCAGAAGCTTTGCCGTGTCGCGCGCTTCTGGTTCGCAAGTCAGATCTGGTGGGAGGCGAAGAAATTCAAGGAAGGCGAA
>JBGOTK010000060.1:0-5694 GCA_041476445.1 Minisyncoccia bacterium
CCGGCTTCTTCGCGAGCAGCGTGGGTCTCGATGAAGCTACGATCAAGCACTATGTCGAATACCAAGGACGCCAGGATGAAGGTCGGCACCTCTTCCTGCCGTAATGCAAAAGCACCACGGCTTTAGCCGTGGGTTTCTATGTGCTTCGCTCACAAGGTATTCCCGCCCCTGCCTACCGTAGGCAGGCGTGCGGCGACCAAAAGAAGTCCCGTGAGAGACTCCCGAAAACACCACTCCCCCAAAGGGCGGAGTGGTGTTTTCTAGTCGGTGCGCGTACTTGGGATCGAACCAAGGGCCTCTTCATTATCAGTGAAGTGCTCTACCACTGAGCTATACGCGCGTATGAAAAGCGCATTTATTACGAGGTGAAGTGCTCTTCCAGTGCGGCTTTGATAGATACTACTCTTGCCGCCCGTTAAACGCAAAACCGTTTGCGCTTAGTCTGCCGCGCTACACACGCAGAAGAAAAAACAAATACACAGCAATTGCTGCGCTTAGAATTCCAGGCTTTCGTACTTTTGAATGTTGAAGCGGCCGCCTGTTATTCCTCCGGGAGGCGGTGGGTTTATGGCCGCTTCGATACTCGTAACAATAAAGCGTAGGGTTATAAGCGTTCCCAAGGCAATCGCAATAAGTATTAAAATCGCCGTAAGCGTAAATGTCAATTGTTGCCGGCTGTGCTTCATGATTATTGCTCTTTTGGAGGTTGGTAGTAAATACTGCCATTTACCCGGGCACTGCCGTTCGACCAATCAACGCTGCCGATAGTAACCAGATATTCGCTGGTCTCTAAGGCATGCATAAACTGCCGCGCTTGGGCAAGCGAACCAGTAACCGACATTTCAAAATTTACCCGCGCGGCCGTTTCCGACGTACCGGGAGTTTCAACACCGAAGGCGAATGTGGTTTTTACCCCGGCACCCGCGGCAATTTCCTGCACACGTTTTGCAACGTTAAAGACCGCGTCGCGAGGAGGCAATTTGGCCTTTAAGGTTTCGCTTATCGGCGCGGCGCGCGCCGCTTCACTCCGCAGCGTCGCGAGCGCTTCAATGCTTTGTTCTTTAATCGCTTTTTTTTGGGCCTCTTGCTTGATAAGGGCGCCGGCTGCGCTGATGCGCCCGACTAATAGATAGGCGCCAATGCCAAACATAATGCAGAGAAATACAGCTACGCCAAGCTGGATAGTAAGTCTTTTTCTAAAATCATCCCGTACAGGCAGAGACTTAGCCATTATTTTTATTATACACTGCCGAATAAATTAAAGAGCAGGAAAGCGGCAAAGATATACTCTTTAGCACCCCTGGTCAGAGACCAAGCATTATGGAGTCCCTCCAGTTTCATTCGCAGGGACAGGCACGGGCACACGAGGATCAGTCCAGCTTGCATAGTCACAAGCCGGATAGCGCGAACAGCCCCAGAAAATTTTGCCGCGCGCGCGGCCGCGCATTACTTTGCGCTCAATCACATCGCCTTCGCTGCACTTCGGACATTTGAGGCCGATCAGCTTCGGCGCTTCTTTTAGATTCTTAGTGTTTTTGCATTCAGGATATCCGGAACAGGCTAAAAATTTACCGAAACGGCCGCGCTTCACCACCATGGGCCGGCCGCATTTATCGCAGATCTCGTCGGTCGTCTCGGTAATTTCCTCTTTCTTCACCTCTTCATACTTCTTCGTCAGGTTCTCATTAAAGGGTCCGTAAAATTCGCGGATGACATCCTGCCATTTCATTTTGCCCTCGGCGACTTCGTCGAGTTCTTCTTCCATCTTAGCGGTAAAATCTATATCCACGATCTGAGGAAAATGTTCTGTAAGCATCTTATTCACGATGCCGCCGATTTCCGTAAGAAAAAAGCGTCCGTTTTGTTTTTCCACATAATTGCGCGTTTGGATAGTAGAGATAGTCGGCGCATAGGTCGAAGGCCGGCCGATACCGAACTTCTCAAGCGCCTTAATGATACTGGCCTCGTTATAGCGTGGCGGCGGTTCGGTAAAATGCTGAGCTGGCTCCGCGCCTTGGATGTGCACGGGCTCGTTCTCTTTAAGCTCGGGCAGCTCTTTTTCCTCGAATTTCACTCTCCACATGCGCGTAAAACCGTCGAAGAGGAGCGTATTCCCGTTGGCAGCAAGCACGTAGCGTTTCCCGCTCTTACCCTTCATTTCCATTTCCGCCCGCGTGGCGTTAAATACGGCCTTCGGCATCTGAGAAGCAAGAAAGCGATTGCGGATCAATTCATATACTTTTTTGGCGTCCGGTTCGGCGTTTATCGCCTCGCCTGCGCGCATTACTTCCGTAGGCCGGATGGCTTCGTGCGCCTCCTGCGCAAGACGCGATTTCTTTTTAAATATCCGGGGCGCGTCGGCACCGTAGCGGGCGCCTAATTGTTCGGTGAGCCAGGCCTTGGCGGCGCGGAGCGACTCCTCCGAAAGATTCACTGAGTCGGTACGCATGTACGTGATATGCCCGTTCTCATAGAGCCGTTGAGCAAGCATCATGGTCTTCTTTGAGGAAAACCTCAGCCGCTTGGCCGCCTCTTGCTGGAGCGTGCTCGTAATAAACGGCGCCGGCGGATTCTTATATACTTCTTTTTTCTCGATGCTCCGAATGTGGCCCGTAGCGCCTAAAAGATCGTCCGCGATAGCTGCCGCGGCAGTCTTCTCCGTTATGCCCATCTTTTCAAGCGGCTTACCATCGATTTCGTGAATATTCACCTCAAACGTTTCACTGTTCTCCTTTGCCGCGAGCAGACCGATCGTCCAATACTCCTCCGGCGTGAAAGCTTTTATCTCCGCCTCTCGTTCGGCGATAAGCCGTACGGCAACCGACTGCACCCGGCCAGCCGAAAGACCGCCGCTCACCTTCTTCCATAAGAAGGGCGAGAGTTTATAGCCGACGAGGCGATCGAGTACGCGGCGCGCTTGCTGCGCATCTACGAGGTGCATATCAAGCGCCCGGGGATGCGCGAGCGCGGCTTTAATGGCCGTCTCCGTGATTTCATGAAATACGATCCGCTCTATTTCGCTACCCTCCGGCGCGAGAAGTCCCAGCGCCTCTTTAAGATGCCAGGAGATTGCCTCTCCCTCTCGGTCCTCGTCAGTTGCGAGAATTATCGCTTCTGCCTTGCTCGCCTCTTTCTTCAATTTTTTCACGACTGGTGAGGCTTTTTTAGGTATCAAATACTGCACTTCGAAATTATGTTCGGTGTCTACGCCCAGTTTTGACTTAGGCAAGTCGCGCACATGGCCATAGGAAGATTCTACGATGTACTCCTTGCCCAAAAAGCCGGCAATAGTTTTCGCTTTGGTCGGTGACTCAACAATAACGAGTTTCATGTAAGCAAACGGTAATAGTGTAAATCAATCATCGCTTCACTCTAAATCCAAGTCCGATTTCTTCCACGGCATCACTGAGGATAAGCTCAGAAATTTCTTGCTGCACAGCACGAGGAGTCAGTTTAGTTTCTTCGGCAATTTTGTCAATGCTCGGCGGAAATTGAAATGCCGGCAGGGTGCGGAGAATAAGGTCTTGCGTTTGGGTAAAAACTTTTGCGCGAGACTGCTTCGGCTCAGGCCTTATGGTTGCCTTAGGTGTAAGCCGTGAGGATCTATAATGGTTGGCGTTCTGGGGAGAAAAATGTGCCAAGGTGCTTGCTTTTACTTTAGTCCACATCGCCTCAGCCGACGGAGTAGCTTCAGCGCCATCTTCAATGAGCGCCCGGGAGCCGGCATACTGGGGACCCTCGCCTGAAAGCACAAAGACATCGCGGCCGGACTCAGCCGCCAGGCGCGCTGTTTGGAGCGCGCCGGAGCGCGCCGGCACTTCAATGACCAAGAGCGCGTGTACGAGACCGGCCACAATGCGATTCCGTTCCAGAAAACGATACTGCAGCCCCCGAGTGCCAGCTGGATACTCGGAAATGATCGCCCCTGAGCGCAGAATTTTCCCGGCCAAGTTTTCGTTTTGCGCTGGGTAGATTATGTCAACGCCAGTGCCGAGAACGGCTACAGTTTTCCCGCCGCCCAAGAGAGCGCCCTCATGCGCGGCCGTATCGATGCCCATAGCGAGGCCACTTACCACGATTGCCCCCTGCGAGGCAAAACAACGTGCCGCTTGGCGCGCCAGATCCTTTCCCGCCTCGGTCGCTTTGCGCGTGCCTACAATGCCAATCCAGAGCGCGTCCACAGGCGGCAGTGTTCCGCGCAGGTAAAATCGCTGGGGCGGTCGTTGGGTCTCCCTTAGGAGCGGCGGATACTCAGCAGCTTCGAAATAAACAATGGCGGGCTCCATAGTTATGCGCGCTTCCCAAACGTTTTTCGCCAGGCTTGAATCATTTTATGATCGCCGCCGAGCAATGCTCCGGGCACGGCGCGCGCGCGGCCTTTGTAGTTGAGCGTGGGCGGACGCGTATAAACCGGGTAAGATCCCTTGATTTCTTCGAGTGATGCGTACCTGCCTAAAAACCCGGGAATTTTTCTCGAAACGGCGTCGGCGACAACCATGGCGGGAAGCTCGCCGCCGGAAAGAATATACGCGCCTATCGACAGTTCTTCATCGGCAATCGTATCGGCTATACGCTCATCGACGCCTTCATAACGGCCGCAAATTAAAATAAGTTCGTCATAGGCAGCTAATCGTTGCGCCGTTGCTTCAGTTAATTCTTCGCCTCGCGTAGAGAGAAGTATCACGCGCGTTTTAGTTTTGCGTTTATGCTTCTGTCGTGCTGCACGCACTGCCGCAGCGATAGGCTCAAAGAGCATGACCATGCCCGGCCCGCCGCCATAGGGAGTATCATCTACCTTCTTATGTTTGCCCGCCGCATAGTCGCGAATGTTTTCTACCTCTACGCGCACAATGCCTTTGTCCCGGGCACGCTTAAAAAGCGATTCCCCAAAATACGGGAGAACCGCATCGGGGAAAATCGTGAGAATACGAATAGCGAGCGTTCGTCTCTTGTTAGGGTCTTTCTTCATGAGGAGGAGTTTTGTTGTCCGTTTCATTGCCCTGATGTCGGGGGGCGAGGCGCTTCGTAAGGGCACGGCGCAAGTCTTCTATAGTTGCTTTCTGCTTGACCTCATCTGGCGGTTCGATGTGTTTTTTCGGTTCGGCTACTTTTTTCTGCTGCGACTCCGCCCACTCTTTAGGCGGCAGCGGCTTGGGCGCGGGAATTGTCGTTTCGCGCGCTTCTCTTCCCATAGGTTGCCGATCGCTCCCGCGCGTCCGCGCTTCGTCGCTGCCCTCTGGCCGATCACTCCTCACCCAGGGAGCATTGGCCTCACGGGGAGCGTTATTGCCCTGCGAACCCGGCCGATCGCGATTCGGCTGAAAGGGCGACCTCGAGATTACTTGTACATTCCCCTGGAGGGTTCGGTCAAGGGGCCGTTCGGCACGGCGCTCCACCTTTCGCCCCACTGCCGCTTCGGAAGTCGCGAGCCATTCAGCCGCAATTTTTTCCTCGACGGCAGTTTTGGCAAGTCCATAGCGGTTTCTGGTGTTCTCGATAATCACATCGCGAAAACTTTCACTGGGTGGTGCGGGTTTGTCTATGGTAGCAGCGGAGAAGGGCTGGCTCGCCACGCCGTCAATGAGCAGTTTTATATACACATTGCGCTTCTCAAGATTCACGAGATCCGGCGCTTCAAACTGAGGCGTAAATTCTTTTTCCAAAAACTCGGCGTCAAACGCGCCCACACGGAAG